>RFNG01000124.1 GCA_009927275.1 Sphingobacteriia bacterium
GCCAACCGTTAAATCTTAGGTTTAAAAAAATAAAACCCCAAATTTATTAAAGCACAAATTAAAAAAACTGCAAAAAGCAGGTACGAGTCTGCTATAAACATCATCATACTTGCCAGTATAAGCAAAGCTGATGACAAAAGCATCCACATATAAGTTAATTATATGGTTATTTTGATTTGCGATCAAAATCAACAACTATAGGTGTTGAAATACAAAGTGAAGAGTATGTTCCGATAACTCGTCCAATTAATAATGCAAATATGAAACCACGTATACTTTCACCGCCAAAAATGAAAATAACCAATAACACAAAAAACACTGTTAATGAGGTTAAAATGGTACGGCTTAAAGTACTGTTTAATGCATAATTAATAAGAGTGTTACGTTCTTCGCCATACGCATCCGCTTTTCCGCTGTCGCGTAAGCGCTCCCGAATTCGGTCAAATACAACTACGGTCTCGGTCATGGTATAACCCATTACCGTTAAAATGGCAGCAATAAAATCCTGACCAATTTCAAGAGGTAATAATCCGTCAAAAATAGTATAGCATGACAATACAATTAACACGTCATGAAAAAGAGCTACAACCGAACCCAAGCCATACTGCCATTTACGAAAGCGAATTACAATGTAAGCAAACATCATTAGGCAAGAAAACAAAACTGCACCATAAGCACCATAAACAATATCGGTTGCTATAGTGGGGCCAACCTTTTGTTGTTGCACAATTTCAAATGGATTAGCCAGCGTTTTTAAACCTCCTTGTAATTTCTCTTCAACTTCACGATCCGCATTTGGATTATTATCACTTACACGATAGGTGGTTGTAATTTTAACTTGTTTTTCTCCTCCAATGGTTTTAACATCCAAAGCAGCACCCGTAAAAACAGGGCCTAAAGTTTTTTTAACCTGATCGGTCGTAATAGCATTTTCAAAACGCACCTGGTAGGTACGTCCGCCTTTAAAATCTACACCTAAATTTAAACCTCCATTTTTAAAATAAAATACTATGCCCAAGGCAATAATTAAACTTGAAATAAAATAATATAGTTTACGTTTACCTACAAAGTCTATTTGAATATTTTTAAATGCATTACGTGTAAATGCATTATCAAACGGAATGGACATTTTACGTTCAAGCATCAATTCAAATACAACCCGGGTTATTAATATGGCTGAAAACAGCGAAGTACAAATACCAATAAAGAGTGTGGTTGCAAAACCTTGTACCGGACCTGAACCAAAGGCATATAAAATAATTGCCAAAATAGCCAGCGTAACATTTGAGTCAATAATGGATGACATGGCATGTTTAAATCCTTCTTTAATAGCCATTGCAGTGGCTTTTCCACTGGCAAGCTCTTCACGTACGCGCTCAAAAATTAATATATTGGCATCAACTGCTAAACCAATAGTTAAAACGATACCAGCAATTCCGGGTAGGGTTAAAACAGCGCCCAGTGAGGTTAAAATACCCATTATAAAAAACATGTTGGCAATTAAAGCAATGTTGGCTACAATACCTGAATTGTTGTAATACATGTACATAAACAATAAAATCACCAATAAGGCAATTACAAAGCTCATCAGGCCAGAGTCTATGGCTTCTTGACCCAGTGAGGGACCTACAATACTCTCTTCAACAATGTGTGCTGGAGCAGGTAGTTTACCGGCACTTAAAATAGCAGCAAGTGCATCGGCTTCGGCATCGGTAAAGTTTCCTGTAATTTGAGATTGTCCGCCGGTAATTTCAGAGTTAACGCGCGGTGCGGAATATACCATATTGTCCATTACTACGGCAACACATTTTCCCTTGTTGGCTTTTGTAATGGTGGCCCATTTTTGGGAGGCCTCTGAATTCATACTCATACTAATTAATGGGGTACCGCCTTGGCGCTGATCGTAGTCCTTGCGGGCATCGGTTATAATATCACCGCTAAGGGCTGCTTGTCCTTTGGCGTTAGATTGTTTAATAGCATAGAGTTCAAAATACGAACCCACTACACGGCCATTATCGTCTTTGTTTTCAATTTCCTTGGCACTCCACATAAACTTAAGTTTAGATGGAAAAGCCCCTTTACTGCGGGCCATAGCAAGCAATCCGTTAATTTTTGCCGTATCGGCCTTAGATGTAGCAATACCAATAATTGGACCTTCGGCATATTGTTTGGGGTTGCCTTTGTCATCTAATACCACACGTCCTTTTAAAGGCACAATCGGAAATAAGTTCTGAATATAGGTGTACAATGGAAATTGCTTTTTGTAGTAGGCAATTGCAGTATCTTGTGGATTAACACTGGGTGTTTTAGCTGTTTTGATAGTATCTTTTGTATTTACGGCAGCTAAAGAATCTGATTTTGACTTGGAAGCCACTGCGGTGCTATCTTTGGTAACAACAGTATCTTTAGCATTTAATATTTTGCTAATTACGGCATTAGCTTTATCCATGTATTGCGCCACTTCACCGTTTTCAAAAGTTTCCCAAAATTCAAGGTTAGCTGTACCCTGCAGCAGCTCGCGTACCCGTGCTTTGTCTTTAACACCAGGTAATTCAACTAAAATCCGTCCGCTCGATTCCAATTTTTGAATATTGGGTTGTGTAACGCCAAAACGGTCAATACGACTTCTAAATGTTTTTTCGGCATTACCTATAGCTTCATTTACACGATCACGTACAAATTGTATAACCTGTTCATTAGTAGAATTGAAATTTATTTTAGACTTATTTTCAATGGTTGCAAAATAGGGTGCTAATTTTCCCTCAGGATTACGGGCTTTAAAGGTTTTGTAAAACAGCGTTATAAAATCATCGTTATTGGACACGCCTAAATTTTTTTGCGTGTCGTTTAATACCGCATTAAAACGTGGATCGGGATTGTTATTGCTTAAATTACGAATAAGGTCTAAAACGGATACTTCAAGCGTAACATTCATTCCGCCACGTAAGTCAAGTCCTAAATTGATTTCATTTTTCTTACATTCTTCATAGGTGTATTCGGCTATCAATAAATCATAAACACTTACACGTTTCATCGAATCAAGATAATTATCTATCCATTTTGATTTTAAAGAATCCAGGTAATTTTGACGTGCCCCCACTTTGTCACCAAATCGTTCTTGAGCAGTCTTTTTAACAGCGCTGGAATTTAATTTGGCTTCAGCATAGGCTATAGCATCAGATTCAACACCACGGGTTACCCATGAAAAGGTTAAGTAAAAAATACAAGACAGGGCTAAAAGGCCTGCAAAAATGGAGATAGCTTTGCGATTTTGCATAATACGGCAAATTAATTTAAGGTTGCAAATATACCATTTTTAAAATGCCTGCCAAAAAACATAATTCATTGATTAACAGCAGTATAATACTAATATTTTACTAATAGATTTAAGATAAAACAAGCAATAGCTAAATTACTTTAAGTAAAGCTATATACGAATTGTAAAAAAGAATATAGCTGCTCTAAGCATTAGTCGCTTTTATTAATACCTTATTTAAATTTCTCTTGTTCTTTTAGCTTGATCTAAAAGAGCCTAAACATCAAGGCTACGATATTTGGCTAGCGCACCCAAATAAAAATAAATCAAACTTGAAATGCATCGCCCAAATTATATTTCAACAAAATAAAAAAATGCGATAGGGATACGAAGGGCTTGGTTCGCCGAAGGCAACCGAGCGGCAGCGAGCCCGGAGTAGCCCGGGCCAAAGGCATCGCCAAATAAACCAAATAAAAAAATCCTAAATGTCATCGCCCTTAAAATAATTCAAACAACAAAATCCCGGGCCAAAGGCATCGCCCATAAAATAATTCCACCAAAAAATAGCTCAATTAAAAAAATCCCACCAAAAAATATCACCCAATAAAAAAAACAAATCACAAAAAAATAAACTAACACCCAAAATAAAAAATACGATAGGGATGCGCAGGGCTTGGTTCATTGCGTATTAATAACTTAGCAAGCGAGCTAAAAATAGCCTGGGCTAAAGACATTGTTTTAATAAAAATCGTTTTTTAATTAATTTTAGTATCGCCATAAAAATAAAATAGTACAATGAATAAACCGGACCGGGCCAAGTATGTTGTCTTAAAATGTTTATTTTTTTTTATTTCATATGTGTTGTTATATTTTAAGTAATGACATCTAGATTTTGGTTTGGTTTTTTGGGCTTTTTAGGTTTTAGGGGACTCGTGTTTATAAGCTCCGGTGATTATTTGGATTTGCTTTGGCTTTTATTTTTTATTTACTTTGTATACTTTATTCCACATCGTAAAAACCCTTGAAAACACCATACACTTATACACGTGCATTTAAGGCATTTTGCATTTTTATATTAATTTTTATTTTAGTAATGCCATCAGGTTGTTTTTATGTAATGCTATTTACTAAGCTAAAGCTTCATCAGCTTGAACAAACATCACGGTTGGCATGCCATACATCTTATAAAACAATTCGTTTATCACCACAAGCATTCAGTAAATTAGCATCGCGTGATGAAATATGTTTTGAAGGCCAATGGTACGACATAACGTCCATTGTTAAGGGTACCCATTTCATTGAACTTAAAGCGGTACAAGATGTATGGGAAACTGCATTTAAATTAAAGTTACAACAATGGCTATGCTCGCAAGACGATGAAGGATTAACCGCAATAGCTTTTTGGATGACGCATGTAGTTTACGAATGCTATACGAATTCTAATTTACAGACCAGTTGGGCTATACGTTTTTTGGGACATTCAAATTTTATAAGTTGTCTTAAGTCAGGATTTACAAACGGCGCATTTCAGCCTCCGGATACAGGCTTAATTTAAATTATTTTGTTGCCATAATACCAGTATAATATGGCATTTACCATTAAACGTAATTATTTTATTTATGAAAACACTTTTATTTGGCTTTGCTGCCATTTTCTTTTATACACCCACATTTTTTGCTCAACATATACAATGCCGTGAAAAGGCAAACCGAGACCCTATACCGGGTGTTAGGTTAACAGATCAACATAAGCATATTGCAATAACCGATAATAATGGCAATGCAGATATTTCGGGTTTTAATGTAAACGATTCCATTTTACTAACGGCTTTGGGATATTATACGATTAAAACGCTGTTTCCAAAATTAGACACTGTTATATTAATGCAGGTAATGCCAGTACAACTGGAAGAAGTTGTATCATCGGCACATCGAATGAACGAGCGCTGGTCAGATTTACCCTACACTTTAAAAACACTAAAAAAATCGGAAATTGAATTTGTTAATGCCCCTCAAAGTGCCGATTTGCTTTTAAATACCGGAATGGTTTTTGTACAAAAAAGCCAGTTGGGCGGAGGAAGTCCTGTTTTAAGGGGATTTGAAGCCAATAAGGTATTATTAGTTATTGACGGCATACGAATGAATAATGCCATTTACCGTGCCGGACATTTACAGGACGTTATAGGTATTGATGCGCAAATGCTAGACCGTGTTGAAATACTTTTTGGTCCATCCTCTACTGTTTACGGCAGCGACGCCCTGGGTGGTGTTATGCATTTTTTTACAAAACAGGCACAGTTTAGTAATTCGGATGCAATTAAAGTTCATGCAAATGCTTTTACGCGTTTCGCCAGTGTTAACAACGAACAAACTGCGCATGCCGACGTGTCCATTGGGGGGCGGCAATGGGGCAGTATAACCAATATAAGTTATTCGCAATTTGGCGATTTACGCAGTGGTACTCAAAAGTATGGTTCCATGCCCCAAAACTGGGATTGTAAGTATTATGTAACTACAACATGGATAAATAACAAGCCCTTTGATAGCATGCAGGTTAATTTGCAGCCCCAAATCATGAAACGCTCGGGCTATAGTCAATATGATGTAATGCAGCGATTTCTATTTAAAACCGGTAAGCTACTGCATGATTTTAATTTTCAGTATAGCCAATCCAGTCCGGTTAACCGCTATGACCGCTTAAGCGAAATTTCAAGCAGTACACAGCAGTTAAAATTTGCCGAATGGAATTATGGCCCGCAAAAACGTTTACTGGCGGCCTATACCACAAGTGTAAATATATATAAGCCTTGGGGCGATCACATACGTAGTATTTTATCGTACCAAAAAATAGATCAAGATCGAATTTCAAGAGCGTTTAAAAGCAGTAAGCGGATATCTCAAATGGAGGATGTAGATGTTTTAGCCTTAAACCTTGATATAAATAAAAATATTTTTAGCAGGCATGAATTGCGGTATGGCATGGAACTTACATTTAATAATGTAACATCAACTGCTCATGTGTATGATTTTATTACCGGTAGCACCGGCTCAGCCAAAACCCGCTATGGCGATGCCGGTAATAGCATGTACACGCAAGGCATTTACATTACCTACGCCTGGGAAATACAACCGGATTTAATTTTTCACAGTGGTGCCAGATTAACTGCCAACCAATTAGAATCTATATTTAAAGACACATCGTTTTACCGTTCACCTATTTTAAAAGTAAGTCTGCAAAATGAGGCACTCTGCGCCAATGTGGGCATAACATGGAAATCAGAAAACGATTATAAATTTTCGGTTTTAGCCAATTCGGGATTTAGAAGCCCCAATGTAGATGACCTCTCTAAACTATTTGAAAGTAACGCCAGTGTATTAATAGTACCAAATCCCGATTTAAAACCCGAGTACGTAAAAAACCTTGAATGTAATTTAAGCAAAAGTATTGCAAATAAATTTAGGTATGATATGGCCTTGTTTTTTACTCAAATGGAACAGGTTATGGTAACGGCGCCCTATACCAAATTAAATGGTACAGACACCATGCGTTATAATGGCAGTGTTAAAAAAATTCAGGCCCTGCAAAATCAAGACCGGGCATTTATTTACGGCGCTGCATGCCACATACAATATCAGCTTAATCAGCAGCTTATGCTATATACACAATTAAACTATACCTATGGCAGGTACAGCAACTTAAAAACAGATACCCTTTTACCATTAGATCATATACCACCACTGTTTGGACAATGCGGCATGCGGGTTTATGCCACGCGGTTTGAAACGGAAGGTTTTTTGCGTTTTAATGCAGCAAAAGCATCAGCCGATTACAGTTTAAGTGGTGAGGATAATGCTGTTTACAGTGCCAATATTATAAAAGGCTATACCCCGGCTTGGTTTACCCTTAACTTACGTTTTGCTTTTAATTTTAATGAAAATTTTAGATTAAATGCTGCTTGCGAAAATTTAACCGATGCGCGTTACCGTGTATTTGCCAGTGGCATTAATGCACCCGGACGTAATTTTATAATTTCGTTAAGGTATAAGTTTTAAAATTATTTAAAAATAACATAACCATAAAATTAGGGTTGTTACGAAATTAACGCTAAAAAATACTGTAAAGCCTTGTGTTTTTCTGCATCTATGCGGTAATTAATACAATGCTTTAAGTACGTGGTTAAAAAGGCTTGTTCAGTTTTTGGCCTATTGGTTATGACGTCATCTATATGATTAAGTCCAAAATTTAAACAGGTTTCAAAGCCTAACAAAAACCTATCATCCAGCGGTTTTAAACTAACCCAAACGGCAAATACAAAAGGCATACCGGTATACATATACCAATGTTCGGCTAAGTCAAACTCAAAAGGGTATCGGCCGTTCATAGCAAACGTGCGGTCGCCAATTACCAGCGCGGCTGTAGTATTTTGTATGTCCTGTTCAAAACCTGCAGATGTTACTTTAAATTCAGGATGTATTTTCCAATAATTGCGGCATAACAGCTGCACCAAAGCTGCAGAGGTTTTAGACTGGTAATCCAGTAAAGGGTTTTAATTTGGTTTAGGGGCACTTGGCTGTATACTTTTACACTGTCTACAGGCCCATTAGCGGCAATGCCAATGGGGCTGCAAATAGTATAGTGTGCCAGGTCTTTAAGTTGTCCAACAGGTAATAGGGCTATATCTGCTGCACCGCTAAGTAAATATTCGGCACAACGGCTGGGGTAATCACTAATTACAGAAATGGGCCAGTCAGGCGGATTATGTTTAAGCGCCCATTGAAAGGGCAGGGTATTGGTGTAACTTACCAATGCTATTTTAACAGGAGTTTTCAGTGGCGCCAAATTACAACATTGTTTGCTTTTTATTTCAAATTGTATCTTTGTGGTGTGAGTGACAATAAATACCAGTTGCGCGGGGTTTCAGCCGGAAAAGAAGATGTACACAAAGCCATAGCCGGCCTCGACCGCGGACTTTTTCCCTCTGCCTTTTGCAAAATTATTCCAGATTATATTACCGGCAGTAAAGACCATGCCCTTGTTATGCACGCTGATGGGGCCGGCACAAAGTCTTCACTTGCCTATGCCTATTGGAAAGAAACAGGCGATATAAATGTTTGGCAGGGCATAGCCCAAGATGCGGTGATAATGAACACCGATGATTTAATTTGCGCCGGTGTTACTGGCCCGGTGGTACTGTCTTCAACTATTGGACGAAATAAGCAGCGTATACCAGCCGAGGTTTTAAAAGCTATCATTGAGGGCACCGAAACAACCTTGCACATGCTGCGTAAATATGGCATGGAAATTTATTCAAGCGGAGGTGAAACGGCCGATGTGGGTGACCTGGTACAAACCCTAATTGTTGACAGCACCGTAATTGCTCGTATACAGCGTAACCGGGTAATAACCTGTAACCGCATAACTGCCGGCGATGTAATAATTGGTTTATGCAGCTATGGTAAAGCCCTTTATGAAAATGAATATAACGGGGGTATGGGCAGCAATGGACTAACATCGGCCCGGCATGATGTTTTTTCTAAACATTTGGCACAACGGTATCCCGAAACTTATGATGCACAAGTGCCCCACGGATTGGTGTATAGCGGTACAGTACAGTTAACTGATAAAATAACGGTTTCTTATACTGATGCGCATGCACAGCTGCATAAGGAGCCAATATCCGCCGGAAAACTGGTGCTTTCGCCTACACGTACCTATGTACCAGTTATGCTTCAGGTAATACAGCACCTGGGCGCTCAACTACATGGTATAATACACTGCAGTGGCGGTGCTCAAACTAAAATTTTACATTTTTTACCTAAAGGTTTGCACGTAATTAAAAACCAGTTATTTGATATTCCTCCCCTGTTTAATCTTATTAAAACACAAAGCCAAACCGACTGGCATGAAATGTATAAGGTATTTAACATGGGGCATCGTATGGAAATTTATGTACCCCAAAGCCATGCTGCCGATATTATTAAAATTTCAAAATCTTTTAATGTTGATGCCAAAGTTATAGGGCATGTAACACAAGGCCAAAATCCAAACCTGGCAGCGCTTGATATTCATGGCCCAGATGGTATATTGCACTATACCTCATAAT
>RFNG01000089.1 GCA_009927275.1 Sphingobacteriia bacterium
AACTAATTTTAGTTTTTTTGCTATTCTGCACCCCCGCTTTTCAACTCACGATTTAAAAAGTCTGAAATTAATTTGGTATCTATAAAATTCAATGTTATTTGTCACAGATAACGCTCGTTTAATTCTTAAATCGTCTTCGAGTGCAATAATAATTCCTTTTACTTTTTGGTTGTCCTCAGCGAGTTCTTCTAATACATATCCCATGTAGCGTTGAATTTGCCCGACAACATTGTCGCTTACACGACCTTTCTTTAATTCTACAACGAGAATAGTTTTTTTGTCTTTGCTTATGGCGAGAATGTCAATTGGACCTGTGTCGCTTGGATATTGTTGACCTACTAATTCACCGTCTTCTTCGTAAATGTCGTAGTCCTTGCCAAGCTCTGTTTGTTTCCAGTTTTTAACCAAGAAATCTTCTAAATGTTTTTCGAGAGCAAATTCACTTGCGTTTTCAACCGAAGTGTCGGTGCTTATAATTGTCGCAGGTCTTGTGCCACCGATTAATATTTCAATCTCGTCAGCATATTTTGTTATGTCACTAACTGTCCCGATTGAGCCGCTTGAATTTCTTAGTGCCTCACTCATTGCTGTCCTTTCGATTGTATTGGGATACCATTTCACTTGTCTACGATGAGGCAATATGTTATTTGGTTTATATGAATAATTGTCAATAACCTCGCCAATGTAATAATTACCTTGTCCGCTTGGGCAAAGAACAATTTCACCTTTTTGTATGCCTTTTGCTATTGTCCACAAAGCACCGCACGAAAGTCCGGCAGCAACTTTACTTTTACCGGGATGTGTCGCGAGCCACTCGGGAATATATTTTTGATTAAAGTCGCGCCAGTTGTCTGGAAGATTATTTGTCAGGTCGAAATTGATGCTGAAGTCAGCACCGATGAAGTTGCCTTTAAAACATTCGTCAGCGTGAATACTTTTTGCGCCTAACATTATTCTATAATATCTTTTCATTGTCGTGATGTATTTTATCTGCCGAGGTCTGTCCTAATTGCTTACCCACAACTAGCTTATAGGTGCTAATTGTTTTGTTTTATTTATAAATCTATCCATCTTTTTTAATTTTTACAAATTAATAAACGGTTCATGGCTGTTCTATTTAAGTAAAACCCAATTAAAAAATTAAGTGTGCCTTTATCTATATTAGTATATTTTTGTTAGGGTAAGTTTATTCGAGAGGGCTTTTAGCCTGTATAATTCGATAGAAATACGTTAGTATTTATTGCAAAAAATTATCGCAATTAAAACACCTTACGCCTTGGCTCTGCTTAACCACTTTACTATAATAGGTAATACGGATAGGGCAATTATCCCTAGGCATACCAAATCAATATGATTACGAATCCAGCTTACTTCGCCTAATACATAACCTGCACAGGTTAAACCGCCAACCCATAAAATGCCGCCCAAAACATCAAAACTAACGTAACGTGAATAGGTCATTTTACCTAAACCTGCGGCAAAAGGGGCAAATGTGCGCACAAAGGGCACAAACCGAGCCATAATTATAGCCTTGGGACCATAGGATTTAAAAAACGCTTCTGTTTTTTGTAAGTATGCGCGTTTTACCACATAATGTCCTTTTATTTTAATGTCAAATACTCTTAAACCCAGGGTTCTTCCGATCCAGTAATTTATATTATCGCCTAATACAGCTGCAATAAATAATAACAACAGCAAAACATACAAATTTAAAAATCCGCTACGGGCAAATAGCCCGGCTGTAAATAGTAACGAATCTCCGGGTAAAAACGGCATAGCAACCAATCCGGTTTCAATAAAAATGATTAAAAACAAAATAAAATAAATGGAGGTATTATAATGTTGAAAAATCCATTCTAAATCCAGATGTAAAATATGTTTAAACAGTTCCGTCATGTAATTCTAAATATGCTAAAATGCCACCTTCCAAATTAATTAAGTTTGTATATCCCATCGCCTCAAGCGCTTTTATTGCCGTTGCACTGCGCTTACCGCTTCTGCAATGAATAACCACAGGTATATTATCTGGAATTTCAGATTTACGGTCCATAACTTCAGCTAAAGGAATTAACTGCCCCTTAATATTTACCTCATCATATTCATAGGGCTCGCGAACGTCAATAAGTACATGCGGCTTTTGTGTGTTTCGCCAGTTTTGAAGTGTTTTGGCATCTATAACATTCATAAAAAAATTATGTTTTTGGTAAAAAATGATGAAAGGTGTCACCGCGTAAACCTATACGAAGTGCTTCAAGCGCAATAACTTCATCGGTAGCAATATTTCCCAAATTAACATTGGCTCCCATTAATTTAATAAAATAAACTTGCTGGGCTTTTTGGGGTGTTTCCCAGATGATGTCATTTTCTTGTATTTTTTGGGTGATACGCTGAATTAGCAGTTTATGTGCATTTCCATTTTTATGAAAAATACCCACCGTACCACTTTCACGAGCCTCTGCAATTACTTTAAAAGCGCCGGCTTGTAATTCTGCTGACATCATTTTAATCCAACGGCTGGGATGTATGATAACGCCCACCTCTTTACTGCCAACCTCACTTAAAACTTTAAATTGGCTTGAGAACTGTTTAATAATATTACATTTTTCGTCGTGATTCATCTGTATGCTGCCATCACTAATTTCAACTACTTGTAAACCTAAAGATTTACAATAGTCTGCATAGTCTTGCACTTGATTACGAACAAGGGCAGCTTCAAACAAGGTGCCACCTAAATAGGCTTGCACGCCATGTGCGGCATAAAGTTTAAGTTTTTCTTCAAGTTGTTGAGTAACAAGAGCCGTACCAAATCCTATTTTAATATAATCTATTACCGAACCGGATGCGCTTATAAGGTCTTCGGCCTGCCGAAGGCTTAAACCCTTGTCCATAACCATGGTAATTCCGGCATTTCGTGGTTTTACGGTACGTTCTGGTATGTGCGATAATTTTAAACCCATGAGTCTTTTGATTTATAACTGTTTATCAAATCTAAAATTTCTAAATCCAAGCTGAGGGCTGGAATGGTTTCAAATAAAAGTTCACACTTTGTAATATCCATTTGCAGGGCCTGTTCAAGTAGTTCTAAAGCACTTTGGCGTTGATGTAATTTTAGTAATGCGGCGGCAGCTAAATAATATAATTCGATAAATTTTGGAAATTGCTTAATGCCTTGTAAAAAAATATCCAGTGCTTTATCATATAAATCCATTTGAATTAACAGGCAGCCATAGTCCATCCAAACATCTGATTCGGCATAATCACATTCTATAACCCGTTGAAAAGCCTGTTCGGATTCTTCGTAGAAACCCATTTTTTGTTGAAATTCTGCTAGCACATACCAGTATTCAGATTCCTGTGGATTAATTTCAACGGCTTTACGGATATAATGCAATGCTTCTGTTATACGATTTAAATGATCTAATACCATCGCAATTCCCATCCAGGCATCGGCCCAGGCAGGGTCACACTTTATACACTTATTGTAAAATACCAAAGCCTGATTATAATCTTCAATAGCCTGGTAGGCTTCTGCTAAACTAAAGTAAACCTGTGCGTCTTGATCATCAATTACAAGCGCTTCATTAAGCACTTCAATAGCAAGTAAATACTGCTCAAGCTGATAATGGGCCTGTGCTTTATTGATACGCGCAACAACCGACTGATCTTGAATAGCCAGGGCATATTCAAATGCTTTAATAGCCTGTGGTGGATCAGGTAATTTCAAATATGAAATTCCCAAATAAAACCAGGCCTGAAAATTAAAGGGCGAATGGTCTGTAGCGGCATGAAAAAAATTAACGGCCTCTTTTAACTGCGCGGTGTATTCAAAACATAAGAATACATCCGGATAGAGGGCATCAAGTGCTGGGTTTTCTTTTAAAGCTTTTTTTAAATAATACAATGCATCGGATGGCTTATGTGCATTAAGAAATTCAATTCCGAGAGCGGTATATACATCTTCTGGCTCATCGGCATGTGGAATGGCAAGTTTAAATTGCTCAATGGCCTGTTCTGAACAAGCTATTTGGCTGTAGATGTGTCCGCGAATCATATACACATCGTACTTAAATTCAATCAAATCTTCTAATTGATTTAATATAACAAGTGCTTCTTGTGTATTTTGTAAAGCAGCTAAATATTGTGCTTTTTTAATACGTAATTCTGGGGCATCCGGAAAACAGTGTAAAGCTAATTTTAAAACCTGATGAACCATGTCCAATTGGGCATGTTGTAAGTAGTATGCAGCCAAATCTTCATATTCATCAATATCGTAAAAACCTTCAGACCCCGATTCAAAACGGGATAATAAATCCCGAAATTCAGAACCGGATGATGAAAAATCTTCAAAAGCACTCATCGTAATGGCAATATACTATTAATTTGCTACGTGTAAAAACCTAAATTTTGAGTCTTATTAAGACAATACCGCACGTGAAATCACAATGCGCTGCACCTCACTGGTACCCTCATAAATCTGAGTTATTTTAGCATCGCGCATTAAGCGTTCAACGTGATACTCTTTAACATACCCGTAACCGCCATGTACCTGAACAGCCTCTGTGGTAACCCACATTGCCGTTTCACTAGCATAAACTTTAGCCATCGCACTTTCCTTGTCCATGGGCAAGTGCTGGTCTTTTAACCATGCTGCCTGGTAAATAAGTAATCGAGAGGCTTCTATTCGGGTTGCCATATCTGCTAACTTAAATTGTATAGCTTGATGTTTTGAAATTTCTTTTCCAAAGGCTTTACGTTCTTTAGAGTAAGCCAAAGCCAACTCGTATGCACCACTGGCTATACCCAAAGCCTGTGAGGCAATACCAATTCTACCTCCGCTAAGTGTTTTCATGGCAAATTTAAATCCAAAACCCTCTTCTCCTATTCGATTTTCTTTGGGTACTTTAACATTGTCAAACATTAACGAATGTGTGTCGCTGGCACGAATGCCCATTTTATTTTCTTTTGGTCCTACAGTAAAACCTGGCATATCGCGTTCAACGATTAGGCAATTGATACCCCGGTGACCGGCATCTAACTGCGTTTGTGCCATAACTAAGTACACAGAGGCAGAACCACCGTTGGTTATCCAATTTTTAGTGCCGTTTAACAGGTAATGATCTCCCATATCAAGGGCTGTAGTTTTTTGGGATGTAGCATCACTGCCTGCCTCGGGTTCGCTGAGACAAAAGGCGCCAATTTTTTCACCTTTGGCTAAGGGTACTAAGTACTTTAATTTTTGAGCTTCGGTACCAAACTGTTCAATGCCCCAGCATACCAAAGAATTATTTACACTCATTATCACGCTGCAAGACGCATCTACTTTTGAAATTTCTTCCATTGCTAAAACATAAGAAATGGTATCCATGCCCCCACCGCCGTATTTAGGATCAACCATCATTCCCATAAAACCGAGTTCTGCCATTTTTTTAATCTGTTCTGCAGGAAATTTTTGAAGTTCATCGCGCTCGATAACACCGGGTTTTAATTCGTTTTGAGCAAATTCACGGGCCGCTTTTTGGATCATGAGATGTTCTTCTGATAATTCGAATTGCATAGTTTTGGTTTTTTATGTTATTTAATGTGCCGCAAAGATAAGGTTATATGACCAAAAAACATGTTCAATTAAAAAAAATAGAAGGTTTATCCGTAGCGCTTGGAATTATGAGTGGCACCTCCATGGATGGACTTGATATAGCATTGTGTAGTTTTGAAAACACTTGTTTTAAAGTACTTAAAGCCAAAACAATACCTTATAATAAATTTTGGCGAAACCAGCTTTCAGCCAGCTCTGCATTAAGCGGTGCAGCACTTTTAAAATTAGATGCCGCTTATGCCGCTTGGATTGCGCAACATGTAAACCGTTTTTTAAAGCCCATAAGCTCCCTTAATCAACCCGAATTAATAGCTTTTCATGGACATACGGTATTTCATCAGCCAGAGGCTAATGTGAGTTATCAATTGGGCTCAGGTGCTGTTTTGGCCGCACTTACAAACCATCCGGTAGTATGTAATTTTAGGTCAACAGATATTGCACTTGGAGGACAGGGTGCGCCACTGGTTCCTTTAGGCGATAAAGAACTTTTTTCAAGCTATCCAGCCTGTTTAAATATTGGAGGGTTTGCAAACATTTCGCTGGATTTTAAAAACCAACGAATAGCTTTTGATATTGTGCCGGTAAACTATGCCCTCAATCGCCTGTGTGAATTTTTAAATGTGCGTTACGATCATAACGGAACTATTGCAAAATCTGGAACCCTGCAACCCGATTTATTTAAAGCTTTAAATGCACAGGCCTATTTTAAATTACGCGGGCCAAAATCTTTAGGACGTGAATGGTTTGATACTGCGCAATGGCCCCTTTTATATAATTCACGTTATACACTTCAAGATCGGATAAGAACCTATACAGAACACAGTGCCTTTCAAATAGCACAAATTCTTAAATACTATAAAATTAAAAAAGTATTTGTTAGTGGTGGCGGAACACTTAACAGCAGCCTGCTTAACTACATAAAAAAATACTGTGCTTGTAGTATACATGTGCCTGATTCTACACTAATTCATTTTAAAGAAGCACTTATATTTGCCTGGCTGGGCTTACAACGCATAAAACTAAAAACCAATACGCTACGAACCGTTACAGGTGCTAAAAAAAACAGTTGTGGTGGCGCCCTGTATTTGCCTTAAATATGCATTATCATATTTAAACCTGCTATGTATTTTTTGATTTAGAATTAAAATAAACGGTAAGTCTTAAAATGCCATTAAACCCCTTATAGTTAAAACTGCCCATCGTGCTGGTTCTTATTTTAAAAAAACCTTCATCGTCAATAACCGTAGTACCTGTTTTTAGTTCCGAACTTCCTTGCGTATTGGATTGGCCCATAGATTGCCAGGTGCTGTATCCGCGTGCCTGCCAAACAAATAAGGTGCCCCAGCCCAACTCGGCGCCTAAACTAAATTGTGGACGTATAAAATAATCCACTCCGGCAAATATGCGTCCGCCAAGAGTAAACTGACTTCCTGAACTTCGGTTTAAAATTCTTGAGTACCCGGCCACCCCTTGAATAGGCATTAAAGCCACATTACCGGCTTCTCCCCATTCGGTATTTCGCATGGCATCACCAGTAGTATCAACATAAACAGGTGCTGTTGGACTTACATCTAATAAATTTCCATACGAAAACTGTTCTGTCGTTTTAGACCACTGCACCGTGGTTTCCCAGCCCCAAATACCCTGAATACGAGCAGGTGCAGAACGTGATTCACGCCCGTAAGTAAGTCCCAAAACAAGAGATTGTTTTGCCCAATTGTTTTCGGTTGTGGCAATGGGTGATGGAAAACTTATTATTGTTGAACCGGATGCCGCCCGGTTAACAGTTGTAAATGTATATTGATCACGATCAAAGCCTAAACTTAAACCCAATCGAATGGCCTGACGCGCGGAATTAAAATAGCGGGCAGTTAATTGCTGACTAATATCACTGAGTTGAAATTGATTTTTAGTAAACAATACAAGCGGATTTATACTGAGTGCCCATTGTTTTGACAATGGGCCGACAGAATCGCCGGTTGGTAGTATTGATTGGGATTTAACCTGTAGTGTGATTACACACAGTAAGATAATGGTACTGAAATAACCTTTCATAGTATTATAACGCATTAACATATGGTTTAGTCTGTAGCTTTATCCATTAACATGGGCACAAAATTAAATTTTCCTAAGGTTTTACCTTTAACATCAACTTCTGAGGTTCTTATAAAACTGTACATGGTTTGCTCTTGGTCACTGGGGCCAATAGGAATTAGTAATTGCCCTCCAATTTTTAATTGCTTTAACAAAAGTTTTGGCAATTGCGGTGCAGACGCCGTAACAAGTATTTTATCATATGGTGCAAATGCCGGTAAACCCTGGTACCCATCGCCATAAAATAATTTAGCTTTAGAATATCCCAATAAGGGTAATAAGTTTCTTGTGTTATCAAAAAGTTTTTTTTGACGCTCAATGCTATATACTTTAACTCCAAGCTCTAATAATACAGCAGTTTGATAACCACATCCCGTACCAATTTCTAATACTTGCATGCCCGGTTTTACATTTAAGTGCTGACTTTGAAATGCAACCGTAAAGGGATGTGATATGGTTTGACCTGAACCAATGGGTAATGCCTTATTGGCATAAGCATGTTCTAAAAGCGCAGATACGGCCGTGTGCGGATCAAAAAATAAATGCCTTGGAACACGGTTTATGGCTTGTAAAACCAATTCATCGCTAATACCTAAACGCCGCAGCTCATTTACTAATCGCAAACGTTTTCCTTTAAAAACATAAATATCATCAGGATTAACCTGTACCAAAGATTCCATATTTAAAAATATAGGCAATTCATTATAGTCTTTAATAAAAACCTATGAGTTACCAACAGAAGAGTGCTAAAATGTTATGAATAACCCTTTTATTACTTTAATGCTAAATGTTTTAAAGCGAAGTGTAATCCATTGTAGCCCAGGCCTGAAAAGAATCGCCCTAATTATGTATTAATATTTGGGCTGCGCGTATTTTGGGCTACAAGGTTAGGTTTTTTAACCTGCGGTTAAAAGAATGCCCCAAAACAGGCTAAAACTTTTAATGATTTATGAAATTTATTTGTATTTTAGCTAAGCGCCATAAACTTGCGCTTATACAACCAAATTGGTGTGCTTGGGGAAGGTTTATGGCGCCTACACGCCAACCGTTAGTTGTAATGGTAAAACGGACACCTAAAAAAAATGGAAACGAAAGGAATAAAATTTCAGTTTACTGCAAAACCTTGGCAATATGTTGGACCCAATAGCTGGACTTTCATTTCTGTTCCTACAGAAATTTCAAAAGAAATTAGAGACAACTTGAAAAGTGAAGAACAAGGTTGGGGACGACTGAAAGCGACAGCTAAAATAAGGAAGACAGAATGGAAAACAGCCATTTGGTTTGACACAAAACATAACACTTATTTGTTGCCGTTGAAAGCTGAAATTAGAAGAAAAGAAAATCTTGAATTAGACAAAAAACTGACAGTGACAATTTGGATATAAACTGAAACAAATCTTGAATTCAACCCCAAAGCAAAATCTTTAAAGAAAAAGAAGAAATGAAAATAACAAAAGCACAACCGCTAACAGCGTGTAAGCAATATTGCCTTGCCCCCTCACATGCGTGGCAACACAAAGCAACATCGCCTACCCTCCGACCGTTAACCGCGATAGGGATGCGTAGGGCTTGGTTCTTTGCCTAGCAAAAACCGAGCGATAGAGAGCCCGTAGCAGCCCGGGCATCGCCAAAAAAATAAGACACAACAAAAATAACGACACGGAAAATTATCCAAAAAAATTACAACAGCACTTTAAGAAATCGCCCATATCATAATTAAACATAAAATATTTGCGATAGTAATGTCAGAGTATAGTTCGCAAAAGGCAACCGAGCGATAGCGAGCCCATAGCAGCCCGGGCCTGAAAGGCATCGCCAAAAAATAATAAAACAAAAAATTACGCCAAGGATTCGCAGGACCAAAAGAGGAACCATCTACAGGATGTTCTAAAGCGCAGCGAAATCCAAAACAGCCCGACCCGAAGGGAAGCGCCAAAATAAAAATCAATCAAACCCGAAAGGCATCGCCCAAATAAAAAAAACGTTGATAATTAAAGCGCGCATTGCCTGTATCATAAATCACAATACTATTATCATCGTTAAATTTTTATTTGAATAATTCCAAAGCTGCCCGGGCCTGAAAGGTATCGTTCACAACTAAAAAATACTAGTTTAAGCCAATAACATTTCTCAAAACATCACTTTGTAAAAAATAATTGCACGGGGATACCTGATAACCAAAAGAATAACCCTTAATTACACCATAGCGATATGGATACTTAGTATGTCCCATATTTAATATTTTTTTAACATTAAAATTAGTTTTTAACAGGCATACCAATTTTTAAACTTAAGCGTATTTAAATAATTGTAGCATAACATGTACCTTAGTATTTTGGTGAAATACTGTTTATTTTTAACATTTATACTTGGCTTAAGTGCCTGTAAAAAATATTCTGCCGATCCGGATGTGTATTTTATTAGTTTTAACCCTGTATCCTTAAAGGAAACTACAAATCAAAATGCAAATGATCACAACATAACAGACTTATGGATATACAATAACCAGCAATTTATTGGAGTATATGCATTAGGTTCAAAAGTTACAATGACATATAGCACCCGACCCTCAAAATTAACCGTTTTTGCAGGTATAAAACAAAATGGTATTTCTGACACAAGGGTTTTTTATCCCTTTTATGAGCAACTAAACCTTGACACATTTGCGGAACTCGGTACGCATTTACAAATACCGCTTATTTTTAATTATAAAAGTCAATGTACGTTTACATGGACTGAAACCTTTGATGAATTAGGTACCAGCATGCGTAAATCTGATGTTTCAGACGCCGGATATACATTAATACATTTAGATGCATATCAAGGCAAATCACTTGAATGCAACCTAGACAGTACTAAAACCATTGCTCAGCTTGAATCCAGTGCCTATTTTACCTTGCCCATTAATACCTCAAATGTTTACCTTGAACTGCAGTATCAGTGTACAAGTGAACTTCAGGTTGGGCTTATAAATACAAATGGTTTAGAAAAAGAAATTATGCGATTGTATCCTAACAATTCTTGGAATAAAATTTATATTGCGTTAGGAAATACCATTAATGCCGAACCTAAAAGCGCTGTATATAAAATTTATTTTAGAAGCCTGCGCGCAATAGGTAGCAATCCTGTACGTTTTAGACTTGATAATATTAAATTAGTCCATTTTTCATGAGCTACCGGCGTTACAGAACTTTGCTTTATATTTTTAGTGATGTTGCCTGTGCTGCTTTTGCTTGGATTTTATTTACCAACTTTCGTAAAACACATGTGGATATTTATACCTATGCCGATGCGCCCCTTCATAAATGGGATTCAACTTTTGCAATAAGTATATTTATTATACCGTTGGCATGGACCCTTTTGTATTTTTTATGGGGAAGCTATTATGATGTGTTGCGCCGTTCGCGCATAAACGAATTGGCTCAAACATTTTCGCAAACCCTTGTTGGTGTTACTGGAATATTTTTTTTAGTGCTTTTAGATGACAATGTATCACGCTATCAAATGTACTATGCATTATTTATATACTTATTTATATTCCATTTTAGTCTAACGGCTGTTACACGTTTTATTTTATCAACCGATATAAATCGCAAAATTCAAAATCGGAAAATTGGATTTAATACCATTTTAATTGGAAGCAATGCGCTTGCACTTCAAATATTTAAAGAACTTCAGGGGCTTCCAAAATCTACCGGTAATAAATTTATTGGATTTGTACACATTGAAGGTAAAAATGGGCACTCTGAAGCTTTAAAAACGCAATTACAACATTTGGGTGAATACCATGATTTGAAAAAGATTATTGAACAGCATCAGGCAGAAGAACTAATAATTGCGCTTGAGAGCTGGGAACACGATTATTTAAAAAATCTTGTGAATAATTTATCTGGCATGGGGCTAATTATTAAAATTATACCAGATATGTATGATATTTTAAGCGGTCAAGTTAAAATGAATAGCATTTTAGGAACGCCATTAATAGAAATACAAAATACAATTTTACCATTATGGCAAGCCTCTATAAAGCGGTTTTTAGACGTAAGTATATCTGTTTTAGTTTTAATTGGGTTTTCATGGTTGTATATTTTACTGGCGCTCATTGTAAAACTAAGTTCAAAAGGTCCGGTGTTGTTTTTACAAGAACGTATTGGCAAAAACGGAAAACCCTTTAATATTTATAAGTACAGAACCATGATGGTTGGGGCAGAAACTCAAGGGCCTGCCCTTTCAAGTGCCACAGATCCGCGAGTTACACGATTGGGACGTTTTTTAAGACGCAGCAGACTGGATGAACTTCCGCAATTTTTAAATGTTATTCAGGGTGACATGAGCATAGTTGGTCCGCGTCCCGAACGTGGTTATTATATTTCTAAAATTGCCGAAACAGCACCCCATGTAATACACTTGCAAAAGGTTAGACCAGGCATTACATCATGGGGACAAGTAAAATACGGTTATGCCGAAAATGTAAACCAAATGATAGAACGATTAAAATTTGATATTTTATATCTTGAAAACATGAGTTTATTATTGGATTTTAAAATATTAATTCACACTGTTTTAATTGTAATACAAGGCCGTGGGAAATAGTCCGCTTCAAAGCATTCGCTTGTTTTCAAAATTGGTAACCTTAAGCCACAGCATATTTGCATTGCCATTTGCATGTATTGGATTTTGCCTTGGCATAAAGCATGCACCTGCAACCTTTTCTGTATATAAATTACTTTTAATGGTAAGTTGTATGATTACAGCCCGTTCGGCGGCCATGGCGTTTAACCGCTACATTGATCGAAAGTGGGATGGCTTAAATCCCCGTACGAAAACCCGCGAATTACCATCTGGTAAACTTTCAGCGGGTTCAGCTTTAGGCATTACAATAGGTTGCAGTATACTCTTTATTGCATGTGCATGTGCAATTAATACAACTTGTTTTTACCTTGCTCCGGTGGCTCTTGCAATTATTTTAGGCTATAGCTACACCAAACGATTTACAGCACTTTGCCACATCATTTTAGGATTAGGATTAAGCCTGGCCCCTATTGGCGCCTACTTAAGTTTAACCGGAATTTTTCATTGGACGCCATTACTTTTTAGTGCGTTAGTTTTGTTTTGGGTAAGTGGTTTTGATATTTTGTATGCCTTGCAAGACGAAGCATTTGACCGATCATTTCACTTACATTCCATTCCCGTTTTATTAGGCAGCCATAAAGCAATAACCTTATCTAGAATTTTACATGTATGTGCTGCACTATTGGTTTTTGTGATTTATCAACTTGCCGATTTTAATTTATTTTATATTTTAGGAAGTATTTGCTTTGTTGCACTTTTAATATGGCAGCATCGCATTATTTCAATTCATGCACGTGAGCGAATAAATGCAGTTTTTGCTTTAACAAACGGCTTTGCCAGTTTATTGTATGGGATTTTAACGTGCATAGATATTTTATTTAATTATTTGCCATAACAACCCATAACCCTATTCACTTGTAAAATGAGGTTTTTACATGCTCCTTTACATGCGCTGTGTGGCAATTTAAAAATGCTTCTTTTGGTTGTTATAACCATATCAGCCTGCAATAAATCACATGTACAAACATTTACCCCAGCAGCCATGGGACACGGGGGTATGGGTACGCATTCGTTGTATCCAAATAACAGTTTAGAATCCTTGTTAAAATGTGTTGCTTCGGGAGCGGATGGTACAGATATCGATGTTCAAATTACAAAAGACAGTGTGCTTGTTTTATATCACAATAAAACATTGGACCGCACCACTTCGGTAAATGGTGAAATTTGCAATACAACCTGGTCTGAATTACAGTACGCCTATTACACCGGTTATTCGTATGCACGGTATAATTTAATTCGCCTAAAAGACGCATTGCATGCACTGCCTTTGCAGTCATTTACACTCAGTTTAGATTGTAAGTTTAAAAATGAAAATCCAGATAAAGCGTATCTGAGGTGGTTTGCAAGGCAAATAAAAGCCTGTTGTACAGAATACCCGCTGTTGCAAACTTGTTTTGTAGAATCGGTAAATCCATATTTTTTAAATTACCTGCAAGATCTTTCATTAAATATAAAACCCGTTTTATACACTAGAAATTTTGATGGGGGTGTAAACACCGCCATTCAATATCGTTATTTTGGAATTTCTATGTCTAACCTTGAAATAACCAACGATAATGTAAAAACAGCTCAACATGCAGGCTTGTATGTAATGGTGTGGGATGTTTCAAGTTTTAAAGATCATGATAACGCCCTTCAAAAACAACCAAATTGTATTCAGTCAGACCGCATACAATATTTACTAAAACAGATACATTAAAAACAAAAACCAAGTGTGCCGGTTAACTGACCGCAAAAAAAAGAATGACTGGCCGTTCCATTTCCGGCACCAACCACCAAGCAACTGGTATAATCTGCATAACTGCCTTTAGCGCAAAATTCAAACATAAGCCTGTGAAATGCCTTAACGCGAATACCGGTTTCGAGCCCCGCTATTAACCCTGCAACGTGCCAGTTGTTATTTAAACGTTCTCCAAATATTGTAACATCCGTGCGCGGAAATACAAAACCCAAGCCGGGTTTTATTACCATGGCTGTTTCAACGTGTTTTAGCGATTTTAAAAGCCTAATTTTTCTAAGGACATTAAAAAGAAAAAAATTAGCCCCATCCGAATGCTCAAAATGCAATAGGCTTTTAGGGTCTAAAACGGTAATAGTATCTATGGGCCGATGAAACATTTGACCGTAAACACGAATGGATTGATAATCGTTAACAATATATTTAGTATGATCGTAATTAATCTCAAAGTCCCAAAGGGCATTAATGGTACGTCCCAATCGAAATACAAATTGAGGAATGCTTATATTGACAACGTCTTTTATTTTATCAAAATCAGGCCGGTCGCTGGCTGTAACATTTTCAAAGTATAAATCGTAGTAATTATAGGTATTACTTAAAGCATGGTAATTTGAAGACAAATCTTTGATGTGTAGGGTGCTTTTTCCATACCAGGCGCGTGTATATCCCCAATTAAAATACCACTTGGTGGGTTTACTAAGCGTGTCGGCGCTATATGCTGTTACACTACAAATACTAAATACTATCAAACCTATTACAGCTCTATGCATGTAGCGTGAAGGTAATGTATTTCATTGATTTTATTCATTTTAACTTTAACACCACGTTGAGGCAATAACTGTTCAACACGCTCAGCCCATTCAACAAAATGAAAGGCTGATGATTCAAGGTATTCTAACCATCCCAAATCTATTAACTCTGATTCATGCTGTATTCTAAATAAATCCCAATGGTAAATATTTTGATTAATGCCATATACCTGCATTACTGAAAAACTAGGACTACTAACCTCATCATGAATATTCAATTGATTGCATAAACATTTTATTAGTGCTGTTTTTCCTATTCCCATTTCACCGTAGAATAAAAATATTTTATTTGATTGGTTCCAGTGTAATAATTCTTTGGCAATGTTATTTAATTCCTCTAGGGTACTCCATTTTAATTCCAAACCTGTACTCATACGCGCGATTTAAAAACAGCATACGGAATAAGCATTTCTTCCAAACTAATACCTCCATGTTGAAATGTATCTTTAAAATGCTGAACATAATAATTGTATTGATTTGGATATATCAAGTAATCAGACTCGCATGCAAAAATAAAACGTGAACCCGAAAATGGCTGCGGTAAATACCAATCACTGGGATTTTTACATTCTGTTACACTTTTGCTGGAATACTCCATGGTTTTTCCCAATTTATAACGCAAATTGGTGCTGGCTTGACGGTCCGCTGTTACGCGCACCGGATTTTTAACCCGAATGGTGCCATGGTCGGTTGTTATCATAATACGTATTGACTTTTGAGCCAACGTTTTAAGAATGTCGTACAGGGGCGAGTGCATAAACCAGCTTCGGGTTAAACTGCGATAAGCCGATTCATCAACAGCTAATTCACGTATTACATCCATTTCGGTTCGGGCATGGCTTATCATGTCAACAAAATTATATACAATTACATTTAATCGATTGGTATATAAATTATGTAATTGATCCTGTAATTTTTTACCGCCTTGTAAATTGGTAATTTTATGATAACTAAACTTATGCGTTTTTCCATAACGATTTAGCTGTTCACGCAATAATATTTCCTCATGCTGGTTTTTTCCTGCTTCTTCATGATCGTGGACCCAATAGTGGGGGTATTTTTTTTGAAGTTCTCCGGGCATTAAACCGCTAAATAATGCATTTCGTGCATATTGAGTGGCAGTAGGCAAAATACTGGTATATACCCCCTCCGATTCGGGCATAAAATGTTCAGCAATAATAGGCTGTAATATGTGCCACTGATCAAGTCTAAGATTGTCAATAACTATTAAAAATACGGGGGCCTCTTGATCCAAGATGGGAACTAAAACTGATTTTAAAAGCGTATGACTCATTAATGGTGCTTTAGCAGTTGATGTAAACCAGCTTGAATATTGCTTTTCAACATATTTGCAAAAGGCTTTGTTGGCATCAGCCAATTGCATACTCCATATATCTTGCATGCTTTTTTCGGATGTTTGCTCAAGTTGCAAAGACCAAAACACCAAATCTTTATACACTTTAATCCAATCTGAAATGGTTGTTGCGTCTTGAATTTGCATGCCCAGTTCTGAAAATGTTTTTCTGTAATCGGTTTGGGTTTTTTCATCCAATAAACGTACAGCATCCAAAACCTTTTTTAAAGCCAGTAAAATCTGATTGGGATTAACAGGTTTTATTAAATAATCGGCTATTTTAGATCCTATGGCTTCCTCCATTAAATGTTCTTCCTCGCTTTTAGTTATCATGATAACCGGTATGGAGTCTCTAATTTTTTTAATGCGCAAAAGTGTTTCCAAACCACTTAAACCCGGCATGTTTTCATCTAATAGCACTACATGAATACCGGAATCTTGCACCAATGCATCTAAGGCTTCATCACCGCTTAAAACGGGAATTATGGTATACCCTTTTTGCTCTAAAAAAAGAATATGCGGCTTTAGCAATTCTATTTCATCGTCGGCCCAAAGCACTTTAATTTTACTCATAGGTTAAAATAACGCATTTTTTAGCTGAAGATTGTTTTGAATTAACGAAATTTACAATGCAGCATGGGCACTAACAAACATAAAATTATAAACGATCCCATTTACGGATTTATAACCCTACCCAGTGCACTTATATACGATTTAATTAATCATCCCTATTTTCAGCGTTTAAGGTACATAAAGCAGCTGGGCCTCACCCATTTGGTATATCCGGGCGCATTACACACCCGTTTTCATCATGCTATTGGAGCCATGCACCTTATGCAGGAAGCGCTTCAAAATTTAAAGCTTAAAGGTATAGGCATTACTCCTGCAGAACATGAAGCCACACTAGCGGCAATTTTACTGCATGATATTGGGCACGGCCCCTTTTCTCATGCACTTGAACACAGCTTGGTACATGGCATTAGCCATGAAAGTATCAGCAGTATGATTATTTCACAACTTGATAAACAATTTAAAGGCCGTTTAAAATTATGTCACCACATATTTAATAATACCTATTCAAAAAAACCATTTTTACATCAATTGGTTAGTTCACAGCTGGATATGGACCGTTTAGACTATTTAAAACGCGATAGCTTTTTTACGGGTGTTAGTGAAGGTGTTATCAGCAGTGATCGTATTATTAAAATGCTGCATGTTAAGAAAGGAAAATTAGTTGTAGAACATAAAGCCATTTACAGTATTGAAAAGTTTTTGGTAGCACGCCGCTTGATGTATTGGCAGGTATACTTTCATAAAACCGTAGTAGGTGCAGAAATACTATTAGTACATATATTAAAGCGTGCTAAACACCTTCGCCAAAAACACATGCCATTATTTTGCACACCGGCTTTAGACCTGTTTTTAAAGCACAATTTTAACCTAAGCCATTTTAAAACACAGGCCCCACTTCTTGAAACGTTTGCGCAACTGGATGATCATGATGTAATGACCTCTATAAAAATATGGAAATCGCATTCGGATGTGGTATTATCACGCTTGTGCCAACAATTATTAAACCGTGATTTACTTCGGGTAGATGTATTACACAAGGCCCCATCACCGGCAAGCATTCAGCGTAAACGTTTGGATGTTTCCAAAAAATATAAAATTTCTTTAACTGACGCAAACTATTTTGTTCAGGTTCATCATGTAAACAATCACGCATACCGTGCGGATGCTTTTAATATAAATATTTTATATACCGATGGCCATTTACGCGATGTTACCGAAGCCAGTGATTTACTTAATTTAAAAAGCCTAAGCAAAACCGTACATAAATACTATTTTTGTTACCCAAAATAATTATGAAACTAATCACATATTACATCTCCAATGTTATAGTCCTAGTTTTTTTTATAGCCTGTAGCAGCAATCAAAATCCCTTCGGTACTTCACAAACTACAGAAAATTTGCAAAACACGGTTTCACAATTTAATTATGTTGCCGAACAGTTTGCCGATTTGCGTGTATTACGCTACCAGGTTAAAGGGTTTGAGCAATTACCACTAAAAACCCGAAAATTACTTTACTATTTATGCGAAGCTGCATTGTGCGGTAGAGATATTACCTGGGATCAAAATTACAAATACAATTTAGCGGTGCGCAAAACGCTGGAGGCTATTTTTGAAAATCCGGGTCACGATACAGCATCTTCTGAATTCCAACAACTTGAGGTTTATGCTAAACGGGTTTGGTTTAGTAATGGTATTCATCACCACTATAATCACGACAAAATAATACCCGAATGCAGTATTGATTTTTTTAAACATCTCCTAAGTCATATAAATGAAGCCCAATTACCTTTGCAGCCCGGACAAAATAAACTGCGTTTATAGACTTTATAATTCCAGTAATTTTTGATACCCAACGCGATGCCAAACGTGTTTCATCGGATGCTTCAAAAGATCTTATTTTAAACTCTGCTGTTAATTTTTACACTAACGTAACACAAACCGAAGCTGAAACATATTACAAAAATTTAAGTTTAAAAACACCCCTTCAATGTCCGCAATATGGTATAAACAGCCGCCTTGTAAAAAACACAGATGGGCAAATCACCGAAAAAGTATGGAAACTTAACGGACTGTATCATTCTGCCATTGAAAAGATAATTTTTTGGTTAGGAAAGGCCCTTGATGAATGTGAAAATTCTGCACAGCGCGATGCATTAAAGGCATTGATTCAATTTTACACAACGGGCAATCCACAAGATTTTGATGCGTATAATATTGCATGGGTAAAAGATACAGCAAGCACCGTAGATGTAGTAAATGGATTTATTGAAGTATATCAAGATCCACTTGGTAAAAAAGGATCCTTTGAATCTGTAGTTTCGGTTAAAGACCAAGAAGCCAGCCGGCGGATTGCCAAAATTGGATCGCAAGCCCAGTGGTTTGAAGACCATTCTCCAATTTTACCACAACATAAAAAACCAAATGTAAAAGGCATATCAGCCAAAGTTATTTTAGCCGTTGTTGAAAGCGGTGATGCTGCACCCAGCACACCCATAGGTATTAATTTGCCCAATAACGAATGGATACGTGAAATTCATGGCAGTAAATCGGTAAATCTGGGAAATATAGTTGAGGCATACGAAGGTGCAGCGGGGCATGCGGTTGTAAATGAATTTTATTATTCTGATTCGGTTCAAAAACGGGTTCAGCAATTTTCGGGCTTAGCGGATAAATTGCATACCGATATGCATGAAGTTATTGGACATGCCTCCGGAAAACTGGAGCCTGGCGTTTTATCATCTAGTGAAACTCTAAAAAATTATGCAAGTGCACTTGAAGAAGCGCGGGCCGATTTAGTTGCCTTATATTATCTATTAGATCCAAAACTTATTGAGCTGGATGTTATGCCCAGTCTTGAATACGGAAAAGCTGCATATGATGAGTATATAACAAAAGGCTTATTAATTCAAATGGCACGTATTAAAACAGGACAAAATCTTGAAGAGGCACATATGCGAAATCGTAAACTAATTGCCAGTTGGTGCTTTGAAAAAGGCCAAGCAGCCAATGTTATACAACAGCGTGTAATAAACACCAAAACCTATTTTATTATTACAAATTACAATGCCTTGCGTAATCTTTTTGGTGAATTATTAAAGGAAATACAACGCATTAAGTCACAAGGTGACTTTAAATCCGGACAAAATTTAATAGAAACGTATGCCGTAAAATTAGATCCCAAACTTCATCAGGAGGTATTAAACCGATATGAAAAACTAAATATAGCACCCTATGCAGGCTTTATACAACCGCAATTAAAGCCTGTATATAAAAACAATATACTAAGTGATGTACAAATATTATATCCAACATCATTTAAAACCCAGATGTTATATTATGGCAAAAATTATGGTGTATTACCAGCCTATAATAATTAATTGCTTTGCCTTTTAAATTTTATTATTTGTAACCTTACATTAAAGTATTTTAATTAATTTTTAGTTACAGATAATTATTTTGTAATGATTTTATAAAGCATTTATTTTATTGATAATTTGTTTTAAACTACAATTTGGATGCGGCAACAATTTCGATAAAAAAGATATCTATCATTTTATTTCATATTTTTTTTGTTGACTGTAGGCATCGCTCCAAATTATATTCTTTATGATATTTTATTATTTGGACCTTCCTGCAGGCTTGCGGACTTCACAAGCTCGGTTTTTTAACATGCGGTTAAAAGAACGCTAGGCCACCTAAAACCGGCTAAGGTAATTTGATAGTTTATGAAATTTATTTGTATTTTTAGCTATGCATAATAAATCTGCGCTTATACAACCAAATTGGATGTTTTGGGAAGGTTTATAGCGCCTATAAGCTAGTTAGGTGCAAGGCATCCATCGGACAAATGTTTCTGCAAGACAATACATATAGCATCCCAGTTGACAAATATTACGGTCGACTTGACAACTTCATAAATTTCTTTTCTAATGCCTCGGTCGACATATCAACTTTCCCAATTCACTTCTTAACACTTCAACTGACAGACTCAGGACGGCATTGTCGTATGTTTTTTATTCTTTTTTGCCTCCTTCCCGCCTGTGTGTGCTTGCGGTACATTTTAACGCCTGCACTTCCACCGCACAAGAAGCAAATTTGCAAACCGCTCATGCCAGCCCACAAACTAAGTTTGCAAATGAGCTTTTCTTACAACGCGCTCTAAATCCATTAATATTTTAACTGAAACCAAAAAAAAAATGAAACCACTTGATTATGATCTTAAACTCATTTCACTTATCAAAACTCTTAGAGAACGAAACGGATTTAAACATGTAAATCTAGCTCATCCCTTGGGGGTTGATCGGACAACGTACGGTAGAATGGAGAATGGTGAACTGGCATTTACTCCGGGGCAATTGAAAATTATGGCTCACGAACTACAGACCAATCATTTACAACTCTTAATCCTCACTGACTCAAAATACGATCCGCAGTTTTACAATACTACTTTCTCGACAATACTTATTAAAGTCATCAAGATGGCGGAAGGAAGGGATGAACCGATTCAATTTAGCGAAGCAGAATTGAGTTTTGTGATCGCACACCTAAAAAGAAAGTATGAAGAGATGTGGTTAGCACAACCATCACTTCGCTATTTCCCAGAATAATTTCATCAGGATTTAACATTAAGTGCAATATTGCACCCGAAAGTTCTTGCTTTTCGTTGATTGAAGGTTGAAGTTTGAGTCAAACAAAAACCAAAAAAAATGAAAACAACAGACGAAATAAAGAAAAACAGACATTCCCAGAATATCAATTTAAAACACTTATTTTCTCTCTTTTTGTTCCTCGCAATTTTTGATGCGGCTAAATCCCAGACAAATTACTTTTGCGGAACTCAAGGATCAGGAGGAAGTCAAACAAACAATTCAGCTGCTTCTGCCACCTTGTGTACCCAGATACTGGAAGACTGCGTTCCTCGATCGAACGATAGAGTAATCGAGGTGAATGTAAATTTCTGGGTCTTAGCACCGTCTACAAATAGTAACTCAGGTGTTTGGACGTATTCAAATAGTACTTATGGTAATCACATTACCACAGCAGCAGATGCTTCGACCTGTATTAACAATGCTAATGCTATGTTCGCAAGTATCCCATCCCCCAATTTGCCTATGAATGGTGTGACCAATATTTCAAACGCGAAAATTAAATTGAAATTGAAATCCTTTAATTACATTTTAAACACCAATGCATACGAAGACCCTAATGGCACTTCATTGGGTGCTTATAATCAATCATGGATTGATCCAAATGCAATAAATGTTTTTTTAGGATGTGAGTCGTATACCTTTGTTGTGACTAATACATTAACGACTCCAACCAGTACATCCGTAGGATATTATTCGGCAACATGGGGCCCTATATATACGCATGGAATTTTACAGCCATATCCCAATAACGTTATTGTATTCAATCCTTGTTTAGATCAGATACACCCGTGGGGGAATTTTTATTGGGACAATATTTCTAATTATGGCGGAGTTCTCGCTCACGAAGTCGGACATTTATCCGGACTTGATCATACTACCTATGATGCTGGCCCACCAGTGTGGGATGACATTACATTCATCTCACCAACTTTTGGCTGCTGCGTCAAAGCTGAGGTTAATGACGCAGTTAAGGACGACGGATCATACAAAACATGTGCCAATGGCGGTTCAAATAATCTAATGAGTCAGAATACAGCGTGTGGGAATGTTTACCTTTCTCCGCATCAGGCTGCCGTGATGTACTTCAATTATAGGACCGTTCTAAAGGATTTATTATCAAGTAGTGGGTATACTGCTGCTGTAACTGTTAATAATGCCTTCGATTACAATATTACCACGAACGAAATCTGGACGACCGATAGATATTTTAAAGGGAATATAACGGTCAAAACAAATAAAAATCTAACGATAAAATGCGGTCTGGCAATGACAAAAGGAGCTAAAATTATTGTGGAGCCTGGAGCTCAATTGATTATTGATGGCGGGACCATAACCAATATTTCGGGGCAACTATGGGACGGGATATATGTTCAGGGAAATCCAAATCAGCCTCAGTTAGCGACAAACCCAAACAATGTCGGCTCACTATTGTATAATGGGATTGTAAGAATTAAGAATAATTCAACCATTAAATACGCTACTGTTGGGGTAAGAAATTACTTGACAACCACGGCCAATACTGGCGGAGTTATTTTCGCACAGAACTCCAATTTCGTTGATAATGTCAGGGATGTTTACATGTCGGTTCCTGCAAGTGGCGCACAACCGAGTGCGAGCTGGTTTTACAATTGTAATTTTAAGACTTTGGGTGTTATTCCGCCTAATAGTTTGCCTCTTCAACATGTTGAACTAAGAAATATTACAGGCGTGAAATTTCAGGCCTGCCATTTCCTGTCCGGAGCAACCCCGAATAGCGGCGGCAAAGGTATTCTTAGCGTAGATGCAATTTATACCGTTGACAATAACAACACTCCGGGTTCCAGCATTTTTGAAAACCTTACACACGGCATTTATGTAAATAACATCAACCCACTCAGAACGCCGGTAATCAGTAACACCACTTTTAAAGACAATTGGTATGGTGCGTACTTTATGAATGTGAACTACCTTGCTTTTCAAACAAACACCCTGACTTACATTACTCGTTCAGGAGCATCACAAGTGTATCTGAATAATTGTAAATATTATAAGATCAAGAACAACTTGTTCACTTCTTCAACCAATTATGCACCTAACGGAGAAGGGGTTTCGGTTTACAAGAGTAAAACCGGCGCACATGAAATTTTTCGTAATACTTTTTCTAATATGAATGTGGGCATTAATTGCATGGATGACAACGGGAATCCAAGCAACTCCACAGATGGCCTTAAAATGAATTGCAATGATTTTCATGTTACACCAAACAATTACGATGTTGCCATGACTTATAGCTCCGGACTTGCTCTTCCGCTTGTAAACAAAACGCAGGGTCAGGTTTTAGGAACGCCTGCTGCAACTTTACTAGTTCGAAATATTTACGGGGCTAATTGCGGTAACCAAAACAAATGGTATATTTATAGTGGCAGCACGGCGATAATAGATCATGGCTCTAACACTAACACAGTAACAGCTGTTACTCAGCCCACTGCCACCGGCTGTAAGAGTTCATATTTGAATGTAGTTAATAAAAATATCTCCTTAAATTACTCATCTCATTGCCCGGCAAATCCGCCTTCGAGCGGTGGCACAAGTACAATTTCCTCTGCTCGTCTTGCGGCTATGAATGACTATATTTCCGGCTTGCAGGATCAAAGGGCTGCGGCAATAGCGATTGGTGAAACTCCGGATGATTTTGAATTGCAATCCACCGTCTCGTCGAAACTGAATTTACTTATTACTGACAGCGCATTGGCTGATGCGGACGATGTGATTGAAATTTTGCAGTCGAACCAGGGCTTTATGGAAGACGCGGATATTCAGACTGTTTTTGCATACATGCATGCCGGGGACTTCTCCACTGCTCTAAACAAAACCAACGAACTGGGATCGAACAGAACAGACTGGAAAGCCCTATTGACACAAGTTATTGCCTTTCAACAAGACACCGTTACCGGTGTGGACAGTATCAGTCAGGAATACGTCGATTTTTTTGACACGTATGCGACGAGTGAAGATAAAGACGGCAAAGCACTCGCGCAAGCCCTGCTGCTGGCGGCTTCCGCGTCCCAATACGACGAACCGCATGCCTTGCCTGAGGAGAACTATTCCGGAAGAATGGCAAACCAACAGCCTCAGGCAACCGGTCTTGAAAGCAATAAGAATAATTCTAACATCACCGTTTTTCCTAATCCAAGCAGGAACGGTATAAATATTCAATTTACGTCAATAGAAGAAGGCAATGTTAAAATTGAGTTGAAAGATTTGTTAGGAAAGCTAATTTACACTAACTTTAGTGATAATAAGGCATCCAGCAATTATATTTCATTGTTAGATGTAAAAGCCGGCATGTACCTTTTGAGTATTACAAAAGATAAAGAAGTGATTTATACAACAAAGATCATTAAAGAAAATTAATTTAAAGAAAAGGAGCCTGCTGAGCAGGCTCCTTTCACTCAAAAACTAATGCGCTATATACTCTATCTGCTGTTTTTTTTATGTAGCACGTTGCTTAAAGCACAAGGCTTTAAAGTAAGACATTCTATTCCCAATGCTTCTGCCAATTCAACCAAGGCCTTATTTGAGATATCACCTGGAAACTATATTGGGGCGGGTTTTGTAATTGATACAAGCAGCGGTCAGGCCATCAATTGTATTGCCATTATGGGATTAGGCAGTCAAGGCCAATTGCTGTGGACAAAAAAATACAAAGGTCACAAGATTGAATATTATAACAACGGGCTTATTCAACGCTGTTTTTATCAAAAAGATAATTTTTTATATTATGCTGGTTGTGCTGTAGATACAGCAGGTAACAACATAGGGGTCTTTCTTAAATTTAATATGAACGGAGATACGCTTTGGCAGAGAAAATACAAAGACTCCACTTTGATTGATCTGATCCCGCAAATGGTTACTGCCAGCGTTGATAATGGTTTTCTGATGACAGGCTTTTTTCAGAACTGGATTACTAATACACAACAGGGCTTAATTCTCAAAACAGACGCGAACGGAAATGAATTGTGGAGAAAGAAAATAAACAAACTTGCACCCAATGTGCAGGATGGTAAAGCCATCGTTCAGGATAGCGCTAGTAAAAAGATCGCTGTTGTTGGATATCAGTATTTTAATTCCATTGATGTTCATGACAATATTCTGATCCTCGACAGTATCGGTAATAAAATATATCAGGGTAGTTTTTGTTCGTCTGGAGTGGGTGGTGCTGCTTGGGATTTAGTCCAAACCAAAGACAGTAAGTTGCTAATGGTAGGATTGCAAATCTATTCTGAGTCAATTGGCGGTTATAATTGTAATCGTTCATTTGCTGTCAAATTTGACATAGATAGTCCGGCCACTCCCATTTGGAAAATTGATGGCTACGATAAACTTGGTATTTACAATGCCTTCTCATGTGTAACCGAACTTAAAAATGGGGATTTATTAATGGGCGGATATATCGATACTTTGCAAGGAGTTTGGAGTGGACCTAATAACCAGCCCGGAAATATTTTCACAAGGCTGACAATCGCTGACGCAAATGGAAACATTAAATGGAATAGATATTATAATTATAAGACAAACGTCGGCTTAAATGAAAACAAACAGCAGATTCATTCCATAAATGCGTGTAGCGATGGAAGTTGGCTAGCTGCAATAGAGGGGTATAATTATCCGGGCGTAAATCCCTTTCTTTTTGTAAAGTATGACAGTACGGGCTGCGACAGCTCCTTGTTTTATTGTTCAAATTTGTATTCAGTCGGACTAAATAAACAAATAAACATAAATCAAAAGTTCAGAACTTTTCCAAATCCTGTAAAAGATGTTTTACATTTAGAAATAGATCATTCGGAAGAAATAGAAATACGCATTCTTGACATTTACGGAAAGGAAATACACCAGGAAAAAATAAATAGAAGAAGTTCAATTGATTTATCTGCCATTAAAACCGGGATGTACCTTTTAAGTGTTACAAAGGATAAAGAAGTTATATATACAACCAAGATAGTTAAAGAGGATTAATTGTTCACTACATTATCAAAAGCGGAATTTATTCTATTACTGCGGCTTTCGACAATAGCATTTTCACAAATCCAAACCCAAAAAAGAATGAAAAAAATAATTATTATTCTAGTGGGGATATTATCAATCAAATCCATCGCCCAACAAGTTAGCTTTTGTCCTCCCGGGGCCGAGTGGCATTATTCGTTTACTGAATTTTACCCTAGCAACGGTTACATAAATGAAACTATCAAGCACACAAGCAATCTGATTCAAGGAACTGATACCTTGAAGTTACTTACTCATACAAAATTTTTCACCCGATTAAATTCACCACCAACATTTACAACGTTGATTAAACAAAAAGGTGATACCATTTATATGAAGAATGTCAAAACGAATGATCAATGGCAAATATTATATAATTTTGCCGCTCAAGTTAATCAAAGCTGGACAAATACATTTTATGTAGGGACAAGTACAACTATTACTTACACCACGCTAGTAACAGCAATTGGCACAAAACAAATAGGCAGTAAAACAGTTAAGGAGTTAACTGTAAATTACACTAATAGCTACGGTAGTAATTATAGTCATTCAGGGCTTATTACCGAATTTTATGGAAGCAATCGATTTTTGTTCAATTATATTGCCCGACATATATCAGATGGTGATTACTTTGCTGGTTTCTTGTGTTATACGGATAGTGTTATTGGCACCACTCAATTTACCGATAAACCGTGCGATTATTCTAATATCACCGACCTTGAACATACTGATATTTTTGACGCACTTGTCTCAGTATTTCCAAACCCAACCAAGGATAAAGTTAATTTAAAATTTAACTCCTCATTGAATAGTTATGACATTTCAATCCACAATCTAGTCGGTGAAAACATTTATTTCACAAACTATATTTCTGACCATCACGAAATTGATTTTAATTTTTTACAGAAAGGAGTTTATTTTCTAAATCTTCGTGAGGGTAACAAACAGAAGACTATTAAAATTGTTAAAGAATGAGTACTTCCTGCGAAAAAAAAACAAACACTTGCCGCAAGCCGCACTTTCCTACCTCACAACCTAAGCTTCGGCAAAAGTTTGCATTTATACATTACCACTTAGCATTTTTTCAAATTGTCTTTTGCCAACGCGCGCAAAAAAAATAAAAAACCATTGGCCGACACCTTGCCATTGCTCTGTATTTTAAATTCTTCTTGGACACAGCAACTTTTAACAGACCTTTCAATCCTCTGACATCAATTTCGACGACAATCTAGGATGATGCCCAGCACCTAACAGCAAGCAATGGCGTCATGCCGGTTTTCTTTGCATTTTAAAATTTCGTTGGACATTCTTATATTTAGCATACGGACGACGGACACGAACGCCAGCTTGCCATCCGTTAGTGGCAA
>RFNG01000014.1 GCA_009927275.1 Sphingobacteriia bacterium
CCGTGACGACAAAATAAAACAGTAGACATATGGCATATTACATAGACTTATTTTCACCAGACACATATCAGGCATTCACCAATTCCGACAAAAGTGTTTCTGGTTTTCGTGACAGACAAAAAGGAGTTGCAGCAGGCGTTAAACCCGGTGACAAGCTTATTTGTTATGTAACAAAACTTTCTCGTTGGGTTGGAGTACTTGAAGTAACGAGCGACTATTTTATCAACGACAACCCCATTTTTACTGCGACTGGCGACCCATTTGTTGTTCGTTTCAAAGTAAAGCCAAACGCATGGTTGACTCTTGACAAAGGAATTCCAGTTGATGAAGACATTTCTTGGAATCATCTATCATTTACAAAACATCTTCCAAAAAAGAGTTTAGCCTGGACTGGCATGGTTCGCGGCAGCCTACGTAAGCTTGACGATCATGACGGTCAGTACCTAGAAAAGATATTATTAAGTCAGTTAAATACACCTACGACCTATTCACTTGATGAAGCAGACCAAAAGAAACTAAAAGCACCGACAGTAAAAACACAGGACAGTAAACAAATTACAGTTTCAATTCCTGAGAATGAAGAATCATCAACAACGACTGTTCCTCAACAGCAATCAACTCAACGAGATTCAATAAAAATTCAGGCCTTACTCGCAGAAATTGGCGAACGGATGAATTTAAAAATTTGGTTGCCTCGTAGCGACAGGCAAAGAGTTCTTGACCTTTGGCAACCTAAGACACAATGCTTACTTGAACAACTTCCGTTAAACTATGATGACGCAACACTAAAGACGATTGAAAACATTGATGTCCTTTGGATAAGGGGACGTTCAATCGTTAGAGCATTTGAGGTCGAACATACGACATCAATTTATTCGGGCATTTTAAGAATGGCTGACTTAATGGCGTTGCAACCAAATTTGAATATCAGTGCTCATATCGTTGCTCCCATTGACAGAAAGGACAAAGTACTTCAAGAAATATCTAGACCTGTTTTCGCTTTTTTAGAACAAGGTCCTTTATCTGAATCCTGCACTTTTGTTTCTTATGAATCAGTTCTCGAACTTTCAAAAGAAAAACGACTGGAATACATGACGGACACAGTAATGGAAGAATATGCGGAATATGCAGAGGAAGCAGACATTTAAAACAACAACGGCAGCCACTAACACGGGTTTTGCGTTAGTGGGCGGACAGTGCAAATAAAAACATTTGAGC
>RFNG01000096.1 GCA_009927275.1 Sphingobacteriia bacterium
CCGCAAACCGTTAGCGGTAATACAAAACACGATACCAAAATGGAACAGTTAAACCTAAATAAGTCCAATCCTGAAATAGAATTCAAATTGAATTCTGAAGACAGCTATTTAATGATTCATAGTGTTTCCGTAACATCCCAAAAGAATTTTAAGAACAAATGGACTAATTTCATATCACAGGTTAAACTAACCGCTGAGCTGAAATTGTTGTTTTTGACGACCAAAAGGACGCTTCATTGATGAAAGAAAAATCAGTTTCCTATACATTTACTGGTTGACCCTTACCAAGTACAACCAGTTTTTAAATTGAAAAATTAATAAAAAACGAAACATTCACTTTGGGTATAAATCCGGAGAGAAAGTTTTATCGAACATTGAAATTAGAATTACAAGATGTTGAGAATCTAGATGAAGATTACTGCCTAGAATTTAACATAGAAAAATTTAACATAGATGCCTAAATGTACATACTGCTAACAGCGTGTAAGCAATATTGCCTTGCCGCAGGCGCAACACAAGGCAACATCGCCTACACGCAAACCGTTATATTTAAAGTATGTGCTACGTAATAAGTTTTGTGCTAAAAATCCGCCACTACGCCAAGCTGCAAACCGTTAGCCATAATTTGACAAAGTAAAAACATTATATCAGTAAAACATGAAACACAAAATAACCTTAAGCAATAAAAGACCAAGTGAATATTTTGAATCCAATTCAGCTTTTAAATCGGTAATAATTACAAAGATTAAATACTCCGACCAAAAAGATATTCCGAATCTGTCTTTTAATTGGCTACACGGACCATTTGGTGCTATATTTTCAATTCCAATTTCCGAAACATATGCTAATCAACAAGACAAATTTGATCTCATAAAAATGGCGAAATCCTTCGATGAACCATTTAAAGGTCCTTTTAATAGACTAGATATTAAGCCAGAAAATAACTTCAAAAAAAACTCATCAGAAATTACTTTTGAAATTGAATTGAAATAAACAATAACTACGGCTAACAGCAAAGCTTAGCGTCAGTTTGCAGTAAAAAAATTATTTGCCTCCGTTTCGCTCTGGCTATTAAAAAGGTCAGCAAACCGATCTTCGTTGGAAGGAATTATACAGTAAATCAATTTAATACTGGGCATAACAGCACCTACAAGAAATTGGCAATTCAGTGCTCCGTAGGGCAGTTTTGTGGCTATACAAACATTCGTTCTCCGCTTGAACATTTGTGGTAAAATCTCCAACTTCTTGTAGCCGGAAACCGTTAAACGCGAAAGAAATATATAGGTCTAAGTTCCCAAAAGGCAACCAAGCAAAGCGATCCCGGAGCAGCCGGGGCCTGAAAGGCATCGCTGAAGTAATTCAAATAAAAAAATTCTTATCAGAAGGCATCGCCCAAAATATAAATCACTCTTACTAATACCAGATTTACATTTCATTTGTTCTTTTATTTAATCTAAAAGAACCAAAACATCAAGGCTACGAAATTATTATATTTGTAATCCCTATGGTGTATTTAGATTTTGAAAAACCGCTTCAGGAACTGGATAAAGAAATTCAGGAACTTACTGGCATTTCAGCAAAGGGCAAAGTAGATTTAAGTGATAAAATTGAACAACTTAAAATTAACTATAGTAAAACATTACAAGATCTTTACAGCCAGCTTAGCCCATGGCAGCGGGTTCAGGTAAGTCGTCACCCCGATCGTCCATATACTTTAGCTTATATAGATTATATTAGTAACAAAACGTTTACCGAACTTCATGGTGACCGCACTGTGGGCGATGACAAAGCTATGGTGGGGGGCTTAGGTGATATTGACGGACAGCCCGTTATGTTTATTGGTCAACAAAAAGGTATTAATACTAAAATGCGCCAAATTCGTCGTTTTGGTATGGCAAATCCTGAAGGTTACCGAAAAGCCTTACGTTTAATGAAACTGGCTGAAAAATTTAATGTTCCCATTGTTACCTTTATTGATACTCCTGGTGCTTACCCTGGTTTGGAGGCTGAAGAGCGCGGACAAGGCGAAGCCATTGCCCGAAATTTAATTGAAATGGTACAGCTTAAAGTACCTGTTATTTGTATTATTATTGGAGAAGGTGCCAGTGGAGGTGCCTTAGGTATTGGTATTGGCGACAGGGTGCTGATGCTTGAAAACACTTGGTACTCGGTGATTTCTCCCGAGTCCTGTTCATCCATTTTATGGCGCAGTTGGGAGCATAAAGAAAAAGCCGCCGAAGCTTTAAAATTAACAGCCAACGACATGATGCAGCACGGATTAATAGACGGGATTATTACAGAACCCATTGGTGGCGCTCATCGTAATCACCAACAGGCTTTTGAAAATGTAAAAACAGAAATTTTAGCACAACTCAATGTATTAAACCCTCTTAGTTCCGAAGCGCGTATAACGCAACGCATTCAAAAATTTTCGGCTATGGGTGTTGTTCACGACTTAAATTCAGAAACCTAAATATATGGCAGACACAGGCGATATCGGCGTCGGATCCGTAATCCGTTTTAATGGCGAGTTGGTTCAAATTATGGAATACCAGCACCGTACACCCGGTAATTTACGGGCTTTTTATCAAGCTAAAATGCGCAATCTTAAAACCGGTAAACAAACCGAAAACCGTTTTAGAAGTGGTGAAAGCGTTGAAATTGTTAGGGTTGAATACAAGCTGATGCAATACATTTATCCCGAAAATGAATTTGCTGTTGTTATGGATAATGAAAGCTTTGAACAAACTCATATTCCCATGCTGATGTTTGGTGAAAGTGGTCGGTTTTTAAAAGAAGGCATGGAAGTTAAAGTTAGTTTTGAAGATGGTGATAATCCTATCTTAGCTGAAGCCCCCACGTTTATTGAAGCTCAAATTACATATACCGAGCCCGGACTAAAGGGTGATACTGCCACAAACACGCTAAAGCCAGCCAAAATTGATACGGGAACCGAAATTCGTGTACCCTTATTTGTAAATGAAGGGGATTGGGTTAAAATTGATACCCGTACCGGTGATTATGTAGAGCGAATAAAAAAATAATTGTAAAGATTTTGTTAAACCTAAAATCAACCCTTTTTGTTTTTACATTACTGGGCTTGTGGCATTGTCTTTTTTCACAAACTGTTCGTAGTAAAGATGCCTATGGTAACCGTATAGCTTATGTGGATGGCAATACCATTCGCAGTAAAGATGCTTATGGCGAACGCTTATTTTACAGAGACGGCAATACCATACGCAGTAAGGATGCTTATGGCGACCGTATTTATTTTTTTGATGGCAATACCGTGCGTTACAAAGACGCTTATGGCGATCGGGTTTATTTTTTTGACGGAGCTACAATTCGCAGTAAGGATGCTTACGGCGATCGTTTATATTTTTTAGACGGAAATACATTGCGTTTTAAAGATGCATACGGTGACCGTGCGTATTATTTTGAAGGCATACCCGAACGTTGGGTTATTGTGTGTTTAATTGGCCAATAATTTTTTAATTACCCATGCTTACGGGCTCAGCTTGTATGTGCTCAAATGCATTTACAACAGCTTTTTGTTCAAGCCATAATCGTTCCTGACTACTATTTAACATCAAGGGCATGCGCATGGCACGGTTATGAATTTCCCGCATTTGACCTTGAGCTTCCTGTGTAATTAAAGTATATGTTTTTTGTTGTTGCCCCGTTTGAGGATTTACCCATGTGCTCCATAAGCCTGCAATAGAAAACCCCGTCTCTTGTTTAAGACTTAAACGGTACGCCTGTTTTTTACTTCCTTTGGGATCTAGCCATTGCCACTCGTAAAACGCATCAACCAGTATTATACAGGGTTGTTTTATATAATATTTAAACGAAGGTTTTTCATGCAGGGTTTCATACCGTGCATTTAAGGTGTAGCGCTGTATAGATGGGTCCTTTGCCCAATGTGGTATTAAACCCCACTGAACCATTTCTATATTTTCTGGATTAGTATTACAAATTACCGGTGTTTTTGGAAAGGCAAATGCCCGATATATACCCGGGTTGTATGCGTCGGGATGTTCAAGTTTAGCCTGGTATCGGTTTTCTAAAGCCTGGGCTTTTAAGCTTTGCTGTGTGGTAAAGCACATGTTTTAAAGAATATACTGAAATTACAAATTTACAGCAGTACTCGTATCATTTGCTTAGCGGGCATAAACAGTTATAATATCGCTAAGTTTTGTAGTATAGCAAGGCGAGCGGCGCTCCTGACGCATTTTCCATACACGTCCCGGGGCCTGTGCGGCCAGACGTATTTTATGCTGGCCCATACGGCGGTTCATTTGGTCTACGGTTTTAAAAAGGGTTTCATGCCGGGCATCCGAGGTTTCAAATAAAGTGTGTTGCCGGGCTTGGCTGGGCTGTAAATCCATAAGAATAAGGCCTGCTTTTTTATATGCATACCCGGGTTTAAAAATATTACGCAAACCTCCAAGCGCAAACCGTGCTACCTCCATAGCAGAAGAGGTAGGATATGGCAAGGGAATTAAAATATTACGGAAATAACGCGGACCAGAACGGTGAACATTGGTATGTACAAATATACAGAGAGTACGACAGGTGGAATGCTGCGCTCTCAGTTTTTCGGTAGCCGAAAATGCAAATGTGCTAATACGTTCTGCAAGCTGTTGGTAATCGGTGTAATCGTGGTCAAATGAACGGGTTGTTGCTATGGTTTGCTTAGGCTGAACCTGTTCTAAATCTAAAACCGATTCGCCCAGCAATTCTAAACGAAGACGTAAACCCAAAACCGACATGTGTTTTTTTATCCAGGCTTCAGGCAGCGCTACAAAATCTGCTGCAGTATACACACCCATAGCTTTTAAGCGGTCTTCATGACGGCGTCCTATTCCCCAAATATCACCTACTGGCAAAATGGTCAGCGCCTTTTGTATACGCTCCGGTGTATCCAAATACATAACCTGCTGGGTTTTATTGGGGTATTTTTTGGCTATTTTATTGGCTGCCTTCGCCAGCACCTTGGTAGGGGCCAAGCCAACACTAATAGGAATACCGGTATACTGAAACACTTTTTTACGCAAAGCCTTAGCCTCTTCAATATCCGGTATTTTTCCTGTGCTGCTCCAATACATAAAGGCTTCGTCAATACTGTATATTTCCATATCAGCAGTGTAGTTTGCAAGTACACTCATCACACGCTGACTCATGTCACCATACAGTGCAAAATTAGATGAGCACACTTCAACCCGGTACTGCTCAAACATGGCTGCATACTGAAAAGCTGGAGCACCCATAGGTATTCCAAGGGCTTTTGCTTCTGCACTACGGGCAATAACACAGCCGTCATTGTTAGATAATACAACTACCGGACGCCCGTTAAGCGAAGGTTTAAAAACCCGCTCGCAGGAAGCATAAAAATTATTACAATCAACAAGCGCAAACATCAACACGATTTAATCACATATGTTACAATGCCCCAAACGCTAAGCTCTCGGCCCTCTTCCATTTTAATAGGTTTATATTTGGTATTGGCCGGCATTAGCCATAACCCCTCAGCAGTTTCTAAAAGACGTTTTAATGTAAATTCACCGTCAAGGTAACATACAGCAATTTTACCGCTTACAGGGGGCAGGGCGCGGTCAATAATAATAAGATCGCCGTCACCTATTCCTGCGTCATGCATCGACTCTCCTTTAACACGTCCAAAATAACTGGCCGAGGGATGTTGAATAAGCGTTTCATTTAAATCAATGCGTAAATCTATAAAATCAAGTGCTGGTGATGGAAATCCGGCACTTATAGCGGAGGAGCACAGTGGTAATTTAAATACGGTACCAACTTGTAACCGAACAGGAGGGTAATAAAGAATTGTCGCATCAATAACCATACATAAAAGTAACCTGTACATTACATAAAACGTGCTACGATTTATAGAAGCTTCTTATTCCATACCATTTATAATTGTTAACTATTAAAATCCATTAAAAAAACATGCGATAGGTATGCGAAGGGTTTAGTTCATTGTGTAGCAATAACCATCTGTTAACGAGCCCGATTAGCCCGAGCCGAAGGCATCGCCCAAATTATATTCTTTATGATATTTTTTATTTGGGCCTTACCGCTGTGCGGTCGCCGTCTTGCGGGCTTCACAGGTTCGGTTTTTTAACCTGCGGTTAAAAGAACGCTACGCCCCTACAGCCGGCTAAGGCATTTTATACTATTATTATTAAGCCGCGATAGGGATACGCAAGGCTTGGTTCATTGCAAAGCAATAACCGAGCGTAAGCGAGCCCGGAGTAGCCCGGGCCGAAGGCATCGCCCAAAAAATTCTAATCAGAAGGCATCGTTCAAATTAAAATCACAACAAAAAACTAAAATTATCAACCAAAAAAAACAACAAAAAAAATTGCGATAGGGATACGCATGGCTTGGTTCGCCAAAGGCAACCGAGCGTAAGCGAGCCCTTAGTAGCCCGGGCCTGAAAGGCATCGCCCAAAACATACTAAATATAATTTTCTTCTCTAAAGGCATCGCTCAAATAAAAATCACAACAAAAACTAAAAACATCGCCCAAAAACAACTCAATTAAAAACCAAAGTAACACCTAAAACAAAAAAAATTGCGATAGGGATACGCAGGGCTTGGTTCGCCAAAGGCAACCGAGCGGC
>RFNG01000046.1 GCA_009927275.1 Sphingobacteriia bacterium
CCAGCCCATTGAAATTTTTCCAAATCCGTGTCATTTGCTATTGAATATTAAAACCAAGTATGATATGCAATTTCCTTATTGCGTATGCATTCGTGATTTAGAGGGTAAAATTGTATATTTTAATTCCCAAAATGTTTCGCAAATATCACTAAGAGATTTAAAAAAAGGGGTGTATGTTTTGGAGCTTTTAACACTGAACATCACTATAAAAAAACTTTTATTAAAGAATACTAATAAAAAATGTAAATCAATGGCTTTAAGATGCTGCAAGCGAGGATACAAACCTATCAAACAAATATCTTGAATCCCAGGGACCCGGGCATGCCTCTGGGTGGTACTGTACAGAAAATACAGGTTTATTTTTTAATTGAATGCCTTCAATGGTATTATCGTTTAAGTTAATGTGTGTAATTTCAATATTAGAATTATTTTGTAAGCTATCGGGGTTAATGGCAAATCCGTGATTTTGTGAGGTAATTTCGCAGGCACCGCTTAATAAATTTTTAACCGGATGATTTATACCACGATGCCCGTTGTGCATTTTAAAAGTTTGCAAACCCTGAGATTGAGCAAGTAATTGATGCCCTAAACAAATTCCAAAAATAGGCAAACCGCTTTGTACTAATTTTGCTACCAATGCGGTTGCATTGGGCATACTGGCGGGATCTCCGGGGCCATTAGACAGCATAATGCCCTGAGGTTTAAATTGAAGAATGTCATCAAACGTACTATGCATAGGGAAAACTTTTACAATGCAATTACGTTGTGTTAAGCTGCGAATTATATTTTGCTTTACTCCAAAATCAATAAGTGCAACGCGATGGGTGCCTTCACCAACGCTGTAAGATTCTGAACAGGTTACCTGAGATGATAACTCTAAACCTTTCATGCTGGGCATGGTTTTAAAACGTGCGCTTAATTGGTGGATGTCCGTTGTTTCAGATGAAATAATGGCATTCATGGCACCATGCATGCGGATATGCCGCACCAGGGCACGCGTATCAATATCTGAAATAGAAACCACCGCATGTGTTTCAAAATATTTTTGAAGGGTATCGGTTTCGCCTGGCCGTGAGTGAATATTACTAAACTTTTTACACACCAAACCGGAAACTTTAACTGCAGAACTTTCTACATCTAATGCCTGCACACCGTAGTTTCCGATATGAGCATTTGCCATTACAACAATTTGGCCAAAGTACGAGGGATCGGTAAAAATTTCTTGATATCCAGTCATTCCCGTATTAAAACAAATTTCACCACTGGTGGTACCAATTTTACCGGCAGCAAAACCGTTAAATTGTGTTTGATCTTCGAGTATTAAAACTGCTGGCGTTTTGGCTTGATATTTTAGTTGCATTAAAACCCAAATTTATTTTGATAATCAATAAGATAAGCACATTGTTAATTTATTTTAGAAAAATGTTAAGTTATTGATTACCAATATTTTGTATTAAATTAACAAATTGTGGTTAAATTTAGTATATTTACACTTAGTGAATTATGCATTTAATTGAGTTAAAATGCATAGTTAACTGCTTATAATTGACTAATTTAGAATATGCAACATACTTCGATCAGCCCATCGCGCATCGTTACCGTTTTAGGACTATTTATTCTGTTTTCTTCAAAACTGTATTCTCAGGCTTTTAATTTTAGTGTAACCAACCAATATCTGTGTTATTATGGTCCTTCAACTTATACCACAGGTGCTACGGTTTCATCTTCTGCAGCTTGTGCTACCAGCTATACATGGGTTGTTGCTGGACCTGCTTTAACTCCCAGCGCCCAAATTGCGAGTGTTCCCGGGGGCTCAGCATCCGCAATTAGTTTTTCAGCTTGCGGTGTATACACCATTACTTGCTACGCATACAACAACGGTATACCATGCACCAATGTAGCTCAAACCGTGGAAGTGGTATGCCCCAATGCCTGTTCTGTAACTGCTACACCTAGTACGCCTGCTTTATGTGCAAGTAAAATTGCTACTCTGTCCTCTGCTTGTGCAACAACCTACACGTGGTATGCACAACCTGTAGGCTCTACGGTAAGTAATATTGGTACCGGCCCCAGTTTAACAGTTGCACCCAATGTTAACACTTCCTACACGGTTGTAGGAATAACCGCACAGGGCTGTTCGGTTTCTGCAACCAAGAGTTATAGTATTCAACAGGCTACCATGACTGTAAGTCCGCTTAACAGCACATTATGTCCCGGTGCCCCACTAACACTCAATGGCGCAGGAACGGCTGTAAATGGAACCAATGTTGCTGCTGGTACTGCAACCACTGGCTTTTCATGGTACAATCCATCCAACACAAATATTGGAAATTTAAATACCGTTTTAACTGCTGCAGCTGCAGGGCAATATACCGCTGTTTTAACGCATACCGGTGCTGCCGGAACTTGTTCACTATTAGCTACAGTAAACGTATCCACAATTAATACGGTATCCTTAACACTTAAAGGAAATAATGTTTTAACGCCATCCGTTTGTCCTGGTGGTTCTGTTACCCTAACCGGAACAATTACAGCCAGCTCGCAAACAGCATCCCCAGGTTATACGTGGTCTGCACCTGCTAGCCCTAATTTTACAGGTAATCCGGTAGTACGCACACCAACAGTTGCAACGGTTTACACATGTATTGTAACCTATTATGGCTGTACCGGCACCAACACCATCAGCGTTGCCATGTCTACCATAACTCCTACCCTCTCAGCTTCGAGTGCATCCACCTGTCCTAACCGCTCACTAACACTAACCGCTATAGGAGGTATCAATTATACGTTTTCAGCTATTCCAGCCGTGGGACCAGCAACTGCTAATATTACCAAGCCCTCGCCTACGGTAAATACGGTGGTTCATATTCCAACTGCTGCACAATTGCCCATTCAATATTGTGTTAATGCCAGCAGTGTTGGCTGTTTGGGTTCTGCCTGCACCACCGTAGGATTATTAACTTTAAATACTACACTAAGTGCGGTAAGTCCTTCTATTTGCCCAAACACCAATGTGACTTTATACAGTAATAACGGAGCCGGAACCACATACACCTATGCCTCCATTAACTATGCAGCAACAATTGGTACAGCAAGCAGTAGTGGTCCAAATACCGGAACAATCAGCCATAATCCCGGAATTTCGTTTCCACATACCTATACAGTAACCTCTGACAGTGCGGGATGTCTTGGCTCTTCCATTTTACAAATTGACCAAAAAATTCTTACTCCTTCTCTTTCAGTATCACAAAGTTCTATTTGCCCCGGAACTTCTGTAATTATAACCGGATACGGTGGTGCCGGAACCACATATACATTTTTTGCGCCCTATGCTACGCCTAATCCCAGTAATGTTATACCCAAAAGTACTCCGTCTACTGCCGCAACACCATCCGTAAGCACAACAACCCCTACACTCAATTTATTTCCGCATACGTATACAGTTTCTGTTGATAGTGCCGGATGTACAGGAACAAACACTATAAATGTTAACCTGTTTGTAATACAGCCCATTCTTTCAATAAGTGCTGCATCTGTTTGTCCCAATAGCATTTTAACCCTAACCAGCACAGGAGGCAGCGGTACCAATTACACATTTACAGCCTCGTATCCAACTACCGGACCGGGTACTTTTGTAATTCCCAAAGGCGCTTTAAGTGTAAACAATGCCAGTACAACGCTACCCTCAAGTCCATTATCATTTCCACATACCTACACGGTTGAAGTAGACAGTGCGGGATGTCAAGGCGTTTCCACAAAAACAGTAGGACTTTTAAATTTATCTAATAACCTTACATTAACTGCTGTTTCTGGTGCTATTCAAAATTCGGTTTGTCCGGGAAGCACTTTCACACTACAGGCTCAAAGCACTACGGGCAGTGCCGCTATTAGTTACAGTTTTATTGCACCACCCGGATTACCCTTAACCAACCAAACTTTTAGCTCTGCTACACACTCTACAAATGTATTACCATCAACATATACTGTAGTATCTGACAGTGCAGGTTGTGGTGGCGTAAAAACCATAACTGTTAACCCCATGTCTTTACGCAATTTAAGCGTTACTGCAACACCAACATTAGTTTGTGCCAGTATGCCCGTTACGCTCACTGCTAATACTGGATATACTAATACAGCAGGATATAATTATACGTTTTTTGTAACTACACCAACTGCTGGAATTTATAATGGACCAAATCCAACTGTTGTTGTTAATCCTACAATAAATACAACCTATGTATTATACGCAGATTCTGCCGGTTGTGCCACAAATACAAACAATATAGCATCCGTAAATGTGGGTATTCGGCCTGCACTTAGCTTAAGCACAACAGTAAGCCAATATTCGGTTTGTGCCGGTTTACCCACAACATTAAGTGTAAGCGGTCCTTCAAATAATATAACGTATACATGGTCACCGGCAGGAGTTTCAACCAGCGGTACATTAACTTTGGGTCCGTCTCCCTACACCATAGCAGTGTCAAATCCAACAAGCAATGTTTCGTATACAATCAATGCTTCAGATCCACTGGGTTGTTTGGGCAGTACCATAATTAGTATAGGAGTTGATCCAACAGCCAGTTTAAATGTTACTGCCGGTACTAGTGCAGGAACATTGTGTCCCGGACTAACAGCAACCATGACCTCAACATGTAATATCAGTACAGCCAGTTATACATGGTTTCCAAATACAGGATTAAACACCAATTTAAGTTCCTCTGTAATAACAAGTCCATCGATTACAACTGTATATTCTGTAATTGCCGGTAATGGCTGGGGATGCTTTGGCTCGGCTCAAAATACAATTGTTGTAAACAGTTATCCCAGTTTAACAATTACACCAACATCCAGTGCTGTGTGTCCCGGTTTTCAATCAACCCTTACAGCGTTTGGGGCCAGTTCTTATACGTGGACATCACCAACCTTTAGTGGATCTATTATTCAAACGTCTCTATCTGTAGGACCTGGAGTTTATAAACTAAAGGGTACAAATGGCGGTGGATGCGTAGATTCTACATTGTTTACAGTTGGTATTGCCGCACCACTTAATATTCAAATCAGTCAGTCAACACCAACTACATGTATTACCGATAATTTCCCCAATAAATTATCTAAACCGGTAGTTCTAACTGCTAACGGTGCTAATACCTATGTGTGGTTTCCCTACGACCCTACCATTATGACATATTCGCTTGGACCCGTAACACAGGTGCGGCCGCATGCCACAACGGTATTTACAGTAACTGGAAATACTGCAATATGTTCTGGATCGGCTATTATTGGTGTTACTGTAGTGCCACAATTTAGCATGAATGCCATACCGCCATTACCAGCCATGTGTTTTGGAGATTCCATAAAACTAAGCATGACCAATGTAAGTAATTTGGCAGTGGGCCCCACTTCAGCATTTAAATACCGCTGGAGCGCGCCCATTCCAAATATTATGGAACCCGGCGGAAGCACTGCTGCATTAAGTTCTACAATTATGGCCTACCCGCAATCTAATACAACATTTACTGCCGAAGTATTTGATTCGCGTGGTTGCGTGTCATTGCCCGATTATCAACAGTGTCTGTATTTCCCCGTCCTATTACAGCCATTGCCGTACCTACCATAAATAGTGTAGCTACAAATACCATTTGCTTTGTGGGATTAAGTCCTGGCGAACAAGGTAATTTATTAACCCTGACAGCTTCAAACAAAAATTCTAATTTACCTTTTGGTGTAATTCCAACATATACCTGGGTTTCACCCTATAATGTAACTTCTATATTAACAGATGTAAACAATCCTGCCGTAACAATAAGTGCACCTAAAAAATTACCAAGCCTGGTTACATATAGTGTATACTCTGGCTATAATGGTATACCAGGCTGCCGACGCGTTGATACAGTTACAGTAAGGGTAATAGATTGCCGGCCCGTAACACTGGTAACCTTTACCACCGGTGAACCTATTGATACCATATGTACGCGTGAATGTATAACCTTTGTAAATACAACGGATACAGCTGCAGGTGGTCCGCAAAATTTTATCTGGACATTTCCAGGCGGTTCACCGGCATCGTCAACAGCTTCGCTGCAAACCGTTTGTTATAATTTACCAGGTATGTACAATGTGTTTTTAACAGTATCCAATTCGTATCCAACTGCACCTCCCAACGGAGCAGCGCCTGGAAGCACGCGTTCTATTGGCGCACAATCTTTTGTAAAAGTGGTTGACATTCCAAATGTGACCATTTTTTCTCCGGGTCAGTTACGTAGTGATACCACGATACGATTTGGACAACGTATAGAACTTAAAGGAAGCGGTGCCTTTACTTACAGCTGGTCTCCCAATTATAATATAACATCCATTAATAACTCCGCTGTACAGATTTTTCCAACTAAAAACACACAATATATCTTAACTGGTAAAAACAGTAAAAAATGTTACTCCAGTGATACCCTCAATGTACTTGTAATTCAGGACTGTGGCGAAATGTTTGTACCCTCGGCGTTTACACCAAATAACGATCAGCACAATGATGTTTTAAAAGTATACGGTAATTGCTTACAAACCATGATTTTTATGGTATTTAACCGTTGGGGTGAAAAAGTTTTTGAAACCAGCGATAAAGAAATTGGCTGGGATGGTACTTTTAAAGGTGAAGCCTTAAATACCGGTGTTTATGTATACCGTTTGGAAGGTAAAACCTTTGAAGGTAAAAGCTTTAGTGCCAAAGGTAATATTACATTAATACGATAACCCTATGAAGAATCTGTTTATAATACCCGTATTAGTTTTTACAATTCAAATGGGATCTGCACAAGACATGCATTTTTCAATGTTTTCTGAAATGCCGGTTACCCTTAATCCAGCCCTTTCGGGAGTAACCTTTAAACAAAGGTCAATTGTAAATTATAAAAATCAGTGGTCCAGTGTGGGTGATAAATATGAAACGTACGGTTTTTCGTATGAACAAACCATTAGCCATAAACGCCTTAAAGACAATTATTTTTCTGCCTTTGCAAACATTTATAAAGATGCTGCCGGTAATGCCAAATTAAACACCTTGAATCCAAATTTAGGCTTAGCCTACATACAAAAGTTAAATCGCAATATGAAACTTTCTGCAGGTCTTCAGGGAGGCATGTATTACCGTTCAATTGATTACGACAAGCTAACTTGGGGAGAGCAATTTAACGGATTTAGCTATGATCCCAATTTAGCATCCGGTGAACAGAATTTACGAAATACCTCTTTAACAACCTATGATATAGGAAGCGGAATCAATTTTAATTTTGTGGATAATGATAATTTTAGTAAAAGTTCAAAAGTACGATTTGATATTGGCGTGTCGGCATACCATTTTGGACTTGCCAAAAACTCTTTTATAGTAATGGATGAAAAATTACAAACGAAATACTGTGCCTACTTAAACGGTGAAATAAATATTCCAAAATCCAAAAATGCATTAGTTCCTACTTTTGTATATGTTAAACAAGGACCGCAATCGCTGTACTTAATTGGAACATTGTTTAAAATGCAATTAGGTGATTTTTCTACCTACACTGGCATGAAAAAAACAAGTTCTGTTTCAGTTGGTACATATTACAGGTATAACGATGCCATCATTCCATCTGTGGTGTATCAATTTGACAATTACATGCTGGGCATTTGTTATGATGTAAATGTATCCGGGCTTACGCCTGCCACAAACCGAAATGGTGGCATTGAAGTTATGCTTCGTTATAATGTATTGCCGGGTTATGGCACAAATCAAGGCCGATCGGACACCCGATCATCGTATTAATTGCGCATAAAGTCAGCAGAATTTAAGTTTAAGCAGTTTGCGGTTTATCAACCCGAGGGGGTTTTTAAAATTGGTACTGATGCTGTATTATTAGGTGCCTGGGCAAATTTTATAAATCCAAAACAAATATTGGATATAGGTTGCGGAACCGGTGTAATTGGATTAATGTTAGCGCAACGATTTCCAGAAGCTAAAATAACAGCCATAGATCCCTATGTGTTGCATACTAAAACCACTCAAAAGAATTTTAAATTAAGTCCGTTTAAAAATCAGTTTAGCGCTATTACAACTAAAATTCAAGACTTTGTTACACAACAAACCTATCAAAACACCTTTGATTGTATTGTTTGTAATCCGCCGTATTTTGCACAGTCATTGCCATCTAAAACATTTGTAAAAAACATCTCTAGACATCAGAATCAATTAAGTTTAAACGAATTATTTAAAGCAGTAAATTTTTTACTGCATCCAAATGGTACATTTTCAGTGATATTACCATTTAACCATAATTCTGCATATTTTAGGTTAGCCCAATCTCATAATTTATTTTTAAAACGTATTTGTAATGTTTTTTCAACTGTAGATGCTACTAAACCTAAACGCCAACTCTTGGAGTTTTCTAAACATCAAACAGGCGATTTAGTAAATTCCCCATTATATTTACAAGAGACTGAACACCGGAATTATACAACACATTATAAAACGCTCACACGCGAGTTTTATTTAAAATTTTAGTTTAGAAAGTACTTCTAATACTTCACTCATTTAGATACTAATTTCACATCTTAATTTTTTAAAAATTATAACATATACTTATTTTTAAATATGAAGCTATCTTTTCGTTTTTTTGCAATGGGCGTATTGTGTATTTTATCATTAACTAACACGCTTAAAAGTCAAGCATTTTCATTTAGTGTAAATCCAAATTATACAATTTGTTCTGGAGGTAATAGTAATCAGAATGTGCCTTATTACTTAAATTGTGTAATTACAAATACTGTTCCTGGAGCGGGGTATTACACTTTTACCTTAAGCCCGGGCTGTTCTATTTTTTCTATTGTACAAAGTAATTCATCGTATACAATTGGAGTATGGAGCAGTAGTGCAGGTATACATACAGTAACCGGTATTGCCTATGTATCCATAAATAATCCCTCGGTTATTGCCAGTATGAACCAAACCATTGCTGTTTTGGCAGGACCAAGTGTTGCTATTTCATCTCCCAGTACAATTTGTGCAAATACATCCTACTCATTTTCCGCTTCCGGAGCTAATTCATACACATGGAACAGTTTTAATGGCCAATCTTCAAATTCTTTAACAGGTGCTGCAGTTACCTTGACGAGTGGTACGCAACTTAATTATACGTTACAAGCAACAGCTGCTTCAGGTTGTAAGTATATAAGCAGTTTTTCACCTGTTGTAGGTTCTGCAACGGTTAACATTGCTCCGCAAAACACTATTTGTGCGGGATCCAGCTGCACGCTTGCTGCTACCGGAGCACAAACCTATACATGGAGTATTGGAAGCACCGCCTCTAGTATAATAGTTACACCAAGTGTTACAACTGTTTATACGCTTGCTTCAAACAATGGAAATTGCATAAGTACATCCACGCATACCATTGTAGTTGCAAATAATATTAATGTGTTTGTAAATTCTAATATGCAAGTTTGTTTAGGCAGTAATGCTGTTTTGAGTGCTACGGGTGCCAATACATATACCTGGATGCCTTCTGGACTTATGGGAGCTACTATTGCAGTTAATCCTAGTGTTTCTACATGTTATACAGTAATTGGATCTAATGGCGCGTGTACCGCTTCCGCAATTTCATGCGTGAGTGTATTAAGTGTTCCTGCATTAAGCGTAGGTGCCACTACCAGTTTAATTTGCTTGGGTTCAAGTATTATTTTTACTGCCAGCGGCGCTGCATCATACACATGGAGTACGGGCAGTATGGGAAATAGCATTCAAGTTATTCCAACAAGTCCCATTTCAATTTACAGCGTGATAGCCAGTCATAATGTAAATGCCTGTACAAATACTAAAACAGTAACTGTTCCCATTTCAACGGCCTGTGCAATTGTTTGGCCCGGCGACGCCAACCGTGACGGCACCGTTTCAAATGCCGATGTTTTAGAACTAGGACTTCAGGCTAATTTAACAGGCCCGGCCCGTACCTTTACGTCTAATGCCTGGACAGCTCAACAAGCCAGTGCATGGAACGGAACTATTAGTACCGGCTGGAATCGTGTACACGCAGATTGCAATGGCGATGGTGTGGTATCTAATGCAGATATAACCGCCATTAATACAAATTTTAATTTAAATCATGCATTTAAATCCGTTAATATAATCGGGCAAGATGTACAACTAATTTTTCCTGCACCATTACTAGCTGGAGCATGGAACAAAGCAGACGTATGGATTAACACAAATAGTACGTATTATGGGTTAGCATTTAATACAGCGTTTCAGTCTGCACTGATAATGCCCGATTCAATTAAATTAATTTACAGCACATCGTTTTTAAATTCAAATTCAGGAACGTATGATTTTTATAAACCTGTATTTAATAACGGTTTGCTTTATGGCGCAACAGTACGAACCAATCATACAGATGTTATCGGAAATGGAAAAATTGCCGAAATATGGTTTAAACTTAATATAAATGCTGGTGGACAAACCCTTACCATGTCAATTGCACAAGCACAAAAAGTTGTAAGCTCGGGATTATATACCAGTTTGATTCCAGAAGCGCCTGTGTCGGGATACATAAGTCCTGAAACGGGAATTGCTTCCCTAACCGATACGGATATAGCGATATTTCCCAATCCTGCAGCAGATTTAATTTATATAAATCCCGTTAATAAAAGCTTGCCATATTATATTACGGACTTGAGTGGTCGAACAGTACAATCGGGTTTAATTGAAAATAATTGCATTTATTTAAACACGCTTCAAACAGGATTATACACTATACATGTAAAACAATTACACAAACCATTGCAATAATCCACTAAACGTATAACCCCACAGGTAACATTATTTTTTTTAGATACTACACATAAATGCTTCCTATTTAAGATGGCCGCATTAAAATATAAAAAATACAGGTTTTGGGTATTATTACTGATTACATTATGTTATACTAATCTCAGCGCACAGGGCATTTGGTATGTAACAGGATCTAGTCAGCCTTGGAATCAGCAGGCCAATGTAAATGCCATGAATGCTGTTTTGGAATGGCCAACTGGAGTACTGGTAGTTTTCAAAACGTAAATACTGCGGCCTTGTTTAGCCCCACTACTTGTTTTATTTATATTGACGGAAGCGATCAACAAGCTGTTGCGTTGAGTAATTTTTTACAAGCCAATTTAACTACCCTTCAAAGCTGGGTGTTTAATGGGGGAAATTTACTTTTAAATGCAGCTCCTAATACTGGAACCAATATCAATTTTGGCTTTGGAGGCGTAACACTAAATTATGGTCCCGGAAACACTAATTTATCTACACCCGGTATTGCTGCAACAGGCCAAAATACTCATCCAATTTTTAATGGCCCCTACACGCCCATTCAAACCAATTATACCGGTAACTTTTTTTCTCATGGTAATGTTACGGGCCCGGGATTAACCGCCTTAATTAACGGCACTGTTAACGGCAACCAAGTGGTTTCATTATGTCAAAAAGTATGGGGCAGTGGTAAAGCCTTATTTGGTGCCATGACGACATCCAACTTTCATCAGCCCCAACCCCAATCAAATAATTTAATAAATAATATTTTATCCTATTTAAAGGTATGTTGTCCGGTAACTGTAACAGCGGCTTCAAATACCGTATGTTTGGGATCAGGAACTGCATTAAATGCCAGCATTACCATGAACGGTAATTTGCCGGCAAATCCTACTTCATACACCTGGTTACCAAGTGGCGCAACCGGATCTACAACAATAGTTACACCAACGGTAAATACAACATATTCTGTAATAGCTACTACCAGTACTGGATGTCAGAATACGGGAATTATTACAGTTTCTGTTGCACCGCCCTGCATAAGCGTAAACAGTACGTCCATAACCTGTGCCAGTTTAGGTTCTGCAACCGTTCAGTCTAATGGTGGTATTGGACCCTTTAGTTATACCTGGATACCCAGTAACCAAAGTGGTTCTGTAGCTACTGGTTTATCACCCGGCACCTATAGCATAATTGTACACGATCAGGGTAATAATTTTACCTATACTGCAACCACCGTATTTACATCATTAATTCCATTAACCGGACAACTTAATCATACACCTTCATTTCCATGTAATGGTATGAGCACCGGAACGGCAAATTACACCAATATACAAGGTGGTACACCCAATCAAAATTATATGTGGACCAATGGCTCTTTAACCCTTACTGTGCCACAACCTCAAAATTTAACTGCAGGAAATTGGACCTCCACTGTAACGGATGCTTTAACAGGATGTGTTATTTACAATACGTTTTCTATTTCACAACCGCCCCCCATTCAGTTATTTTATTCTACCAGTGCCCAATCGGTATGTATAAATCAAACCGTGATGCTAAACTGTAATGCTATTGGTGGTACTAGTCCCTACTCATTTTTATGGTCAGGCGGCGGTATGGGAAATGGCGTTGTAATGACTGAAAGTGTTGTGGGTACACACATATACACCCTTTTGGCTTTGGATGCCAATACCTGTTCTGCAAGCACAACACTTGCAGTTCAAGTGCTTTCTAATCCAACAGTTTGGGCTAGCCCCGTGTATATATGTCCGTTTGAAACGGGAACATTTACTGCCAATGGGGCAAGTAATTACACATGGATGCCCGGATTTATCAATGGATCTGTATGCGCAGTAAATCCCACAGTTACAACAGTGTATTCACTAACCGGTGAATTTTCAGGTTGCCTGGGTATTGCTACAACAACCCTTTTTATAAAACCTACCCCACCAGCTGCAATTAGCATGTCAGCAAGCGTTTGTGAGAATCAAAATATTTTATTGACAGCTTCTGGCGGTACCGCCTACACATGGTCGGGGCCTGCAAATTTTCAATCCAACATTGTAAACCCTGGAATAGCTCAAATTCAGTTAAATCAAAGTGGCATTTATCAGGTAACGGTTACCGGCGTTAACAGCTGTACGGCTGCCGCTACATCCAGCTTAAGTGTACTACCCCTGCCACTTATAAGTGCAAGTGGCAGCACCGTATGTTCTACGCAAACCCTTTTACTTTCCTCAAGTTCTTCCATGCCCGGATCGCAATTTATATGGCAAGGACCTAATGCGTTTTATTATAATGGCCCTCTGATCAATTGGCCCAATCCAAGTTCTGCACAAACCGGAATTTACACAGTTTGTGTAACCTCACCCCAAGGGTGCAGTGTTAGTGCTACAGCACAAGCCAGTATTGTAATGCAACCCTTAGTTAATATAACAAGTAACGCGCCACTTTGTGAAAATAGTACATTACAATTGTTTGCAAATTCTGTTGCAGGCACACAATATATTTGGAACGGACCAAATGGATTTTTTGGCAATGGTGCTGCACAAACCTTAACTCAAATTGCGCTTAACGCACAGGGCCAGTATCAAATTCAAAGCACATACGGGCCTTGTATACTTTTACAAAATTACTTTGTACAAGTATATCCTCTTCCACAAATACAAATTACTTCAAATCAACCCATTTGTGAATATCATTTACTGCAATTAACCGCAAGCAGCACCGCAAGCGGATATATCCAATACCAATGGGCGGGCCCTTTTAATTTTAATACCGGTGGTGCCATTGCAAATCGTGATTCTTGCTCACAAAATTATAATGGCATCTATCAGGTTTGGGGAACAGACGCACACGGATGTATCGGAAATGCTCAAATACCTATTCAGGTAATGCCCAATCCCACATTAACAAGCAGCAGTTTAACCAATTGTATAAATGTATTTAGTACCCTTGAGGCCACTGGAGCCAATACGTATACTTGGTTTGCACCCCAGTCTATTTTAAGTACTCAATTTTCTGTTAGTGTGCCTCCTTTACAGCAAATGACGCCTCAATCGTATACCGTTATTGGTTCTGCCATTAATGGCTGTACGGCTCATTCTGTAAGTTGGGTATATCCTAAAGCTATTCCTCAACCAAGTATCCTTGCGAGTTCTTCATTAGCATGTTTAGGCGATTCCTTACATTTTGAAGCCATAGGTGCAGAACGTTATGAATGGCGAGGACCTGATGGATTTTATATTTCAGGAAATCCTATTAACTATCCGGTATTAAATACTAAAATGGTTGGTATATATACGCTAACAGCTTACGACCGCTTTGGCTGTTATAACACACGTTTACACAGCATGCAATTAACGCTGCCTGCACAGGGTTATATCAGTTCTAGTACAACCCGTTCCTGTGCCCCCTATTGCAGCACCATGCAGTTAATTCCAAATGCTAAAAATACAGCCGATATCGTTTCGGTGCAATGGTTACCACAAAACGGGTTAAACGGAAACAGTGCATTTTTAAAAACGCTATGTATGAATTCTGCTGGATTGTATTCGGTTGCATGTATAATTAAAGATTCTCACTATTGTAAAAATCAAATCACTACACAATTTACTGCTGAAACAGCCCCTACTGCCGAATTTACTACACAACCGTTGTCCATTTCGCAAAATGCACAAACTTTTACATTACTTCCAAAAGACTCAGCGACGTTTTACTATTGGACCTTAAATTTACCCGGTGGTACCATACATTCTAGCAATCCGTTACCGCATTTTACAATTTCAGAGCCGGGTTGTTTTCCCGTTAATTTACAAGTAATTAAAGGTAATTGCCGTGCCAATACACTACATGATATTTGTATAAACGATATGTTTCATGTTTATATTCCGGATGTATTTACCCCTAACCATGATGCTGTTAATGATTATTTTAACCCTACTGGAAATTTACCCTTTAAATATAAATTACAAATTTTTGACCGCTGGGGTATTTTACAGTTTGAGTCATTAGAATATAACGAAGGATGGGATGGGACTTCAAAAGGAATACCCCTTGAAGAAGGCACCTATTTATATAAAATACAAATTTCCACCCCTGAGCAAACACTAATAAACAAAGTAGGATCTGTACTTTTAATGCGCTGATACTATTATTAAAAATTTAATGAATTAGTTTAATACTAAATTTAGTATTGAATTTCACACTCATCTATAAATATAAATGTATCACCTCCGGCACCAGGATGCCACTGTGGTAATGTTCCATATTGTTTTGCAATAAGTTTTACATAGCGAAAACGTTGTGTTGAATTTAAATTTAATACCCAAGTTTCACGCAAGGCATCAAGCTGTTCAATTGAAGTTTTAGGTTTATACGTGCCCATAAGCGTAAAGGCTGCATTATCTGTTGAACCCCATACTTCAATACTTTTAGGAAATACAATCCACGAACGCGTATCTTGCAACACGCCAAGCGCCAAATTTGTGATACGTTTATGAGATTTTAAATCAAATGTAAGCGTTACGTCTTTACCTTGAAATCCCAACCAGTCGCCTTTTCTCCAGTCTGCAGTACCTTTTATACCATCTATTAAACTCATACTGCCATTGGCCTGGTACTGCACATTTGGCTGTGTAAGTATACTTATATCAGCATTGCTTTTGAGTTTATAAAACCCTGCCGATACTATGGGACTTTTATGATTGTTTGAAATCGTTTGTGCCCATATCCTGATATTTGTATCAAATTGTAAGGCTTTAGTATATACTTGAAATGGTTTAGTAGTATCGGAAGTATACATACTTAACAGTGGAATTGCTTGTATTTGTTTAAGAGCAACCGTAATGCTGTCTTTAAAAATATTTTTTGAGCTTTCAATAACCGGTGCTGGTATTACCGATTCTGTATTCATGGAAGATACAGGACGATGCTCTGGCAATTGTCCCCATTGTTGATGCGATGCCGAATGCCATTGCCATAAACCGCCTTGCATCAGTTGAGCGTGATTAATATAGGATTTTAAATACGGTTTTGAATTAAATGTGGGCTGAACATATAATGCAGATGTATAATGACTTTGCACGTTTAATGAATTTGAATTAGGGAGGTTTAAAGTATAGGATGAAACTATTGGAGGTATAATAACATATTGATCACTTCCCGGACAAAACGGATATAAGCCCAAAGCACTCATGACGTACCACGCACTCATTTGACCACAGTCGTCATTGCCAATAAGCCCATCCGGAGAATTTTTATACATAGTATTACAAATTTGATGCACGCGTTGTGTACTATAAAAAGGTTTTCCTAAAAAATGAAAAAGATAAGCGGCATGATGACTCGGTTCATTTCCATGCGCATACTGTCCAAGTAAGCCTGTTACATCCGCCTGTTCACGACCGCTTAATCCTGAACTGTCTGTAAACAGTTTATGAAGTTGCAATTCAAATGCCGATGTACTTTTATATAAATTAGAAAGTCCAATAATATCATGTGGTACATAAAAACTGTATTGCCAACTGTTTCCCTCGGTAAAATGATTGTTTATTTCATTTGCACGAAAAGGTTTTAACCAGGATCCGTTTTTTCGGGGTCTCATAAACCCGCAAGACGGATCAAATATATGTTTATAGGCAGCAGCTCGTGCCAAGTGATTATTATAAGTGGGTATTTGATGATATCTGTTAGCTAATTGCGCAATGCACCAGTTATCATATGCGTATTCAAGCGTTTTACTGATACTTTCAGATTCATCATCGGACTGTAAAAAACCCTGTTTATTAAATTGTGGAATTCCAAATCGTGGATCGTTAGAGGCTTTAACAGCGGCCTGTAAAAGCTCCAATGAGTCGTTAATTGACAACCCCTTAACAGCGGCATCCGCAATTACTGAAACGGCATGAAAACCAATCATACAATCGGTTTCATTTCCAGAAAGCTCCCAAATAGGTAAACGTCCGCCATTACGGTATTGATGTAAAAATGAATTTAAAAAATCGCGCGTACGCTGGGGCTGTAAAAGCGTTAATAAGGGATGTAATGTCCGGTAGGTATCCCACAATGAAAAAACCGTATAATTTGTAAAGCCATTGGATTTGTGAATATGACCATCACGACCGCGATATTGACCATCTACATCCATGTATAGTGAGGGGTGAATATACGCGTGGTATAAAGCCGTATAAAATACCGGATATTGCGATGAGTCTTGAGCTTGAATATTAACCGCTGAAAGTTCACGATTCCATTCTTGAACGCATTGCTTTTTATAGGTTTCAAAATTCCAATGGGGAGCTTCCTGTTCAATATTTTGTAAGGCACCATCTATACTTACTGCTGAAATACCCACTTTTAAAACTAAAGGTTTAGCATCATTGGCAACATAAAAAACGGCCTTACGTAATCGGCTATCACTGGCTGATACATCTGAAATAATAGTTTTAGCATCAAAGGCCATGCGCTGTATTGGCTTGGAAAAGCGAATGCAAAAAAATACAATCTGATCTTTGGCCCATGCTTGCGAACGCCTATAACCAACAACTGTAACACTGTCTTTCATTCGTAAATGAGCATCGCGTAAAGCGTCGCGATGATTTAAATCAACCATAATTCCTTGTGATGCTTTGGTATTTAAAAACACATACTGATGTATACCAACCCGGGGTGTAACAGTAAGTTCGGCCCGTATTTGATACTTTGTTAAAGTACATGAATAATATCCCGCTTTGGCCGTTTCGGTTTTATGGGAAAATGATGATCTGTAATTTTTAGAATCGTATTGTGGAGTACCGCTAACCGGCATAATCATAACATCGCCCCAATCGCTGCAACCGGTTCCACTTAAATGGGTGTGTGAAAATCCATAAATTAACGAATCGCTGTAATGATAACCTGAGCAGCCATCCCAACTGCCGTCAATACGGGTGTCAGGGCTTAATTGCACCATTCCAAATGGCCAAACCGGACCAGGAAAGGTATGGCCATGGCCACCCGTTCCAATTATGGGGTTAACCCATGACGAAACTCCTTGTTGTGCAATAACATATATTGGAAAACTTAATACAAAAAATAAATTAAGGATCTTCATGATGTGAATTTTGTAAAATAGAATTTAAACTAATGTAGCGAATTTGTTCAATCTTAAATTTTGAACTTGCACGCAAATTAATCTTTTTAGTACATCCCGGTTCAAGGGTGATATAATTTTGGTCAAATTGTAATACATTTAAATCGTCATATAAATACAAATCTTTACAAAAATTTTTACTGTACACTTCAATTGTATTTTGATTTATATATCGGATTTTAATATCATCGGGTTTTAACTTAAGTTGTTTTGGAGGTTTAAAAAAATAAAATTGGGTATACGATTTACCTTGATACTTTACTGTAGCTTTTAAATAGGTATTTGCCGAATCACAAGTAGTTTTATAACCCGGACGTATTGTACACGAATATATTTCTGAAGCTTTAGTTGTTATTGTATAATTCATCTTAAATACAATATCATTGTTAAATGTTTTGCATTCAACATTTAATTTAGCATGCTGTAATGGAGAATACCAGCAATGTGTTTTTAAAATAAGTTGCTGTAAGCTATCCAAATAAATATCTATTGCAACATCATCCCATGCGTTCTTTAAACCATATGCAAGTGCCTTGGGTTTTAAAGTAAAATCATAAATACTCCATGACACGGAAGGCCAGCAATCGTTTAGTTGCCAAATTAAACTACCCATGCAATAGGGCTGTGCAAATCGCTGGGCATAAACGGCTTCAAGTACACCGTCGCGTTGCAAAATCTGTGTTAAATAGGTGAAATGTTTTAACGAAGTGTCCATAGGAAAATACCAATTTAAATATTTTGATATCCATAAAAATCCCCGTGGATGTTTTTGATAACTTCGTAACAGCGAACTTGAATAAAAATGCTGAGTTGAATTAAGCCAATTATTCCATAAACTGAAATTAGGCATACCCTGAAAACCAAATTCACTCGAAAATCGGGGTATATGTTTTCGATAGCTTGAAAACGCTTGCTGTCCCCACCATACGCCCCAATAATGTGAATCTCCGAATAAAAAACTTTCCTTATGACCCCAGCCATATTGTGGCGAGGAGGGATGATAAAAAATACCTGTTTTTAAAGTGGCAAGTATTTCAGGAATTTTTTTGTGAAAAAGTTTCCGATATGTATTATAAATCTGAGCAGAATCGATGGCATTATAGTGCATTTGTTTTGACCACGACCAATTATTCCAAGCTTCGTCTATTTCATTATTTCCACACCATAATACCAAGCTCGGATGTAATGAAATGCGTTGTATCTGTTGCTTTAACTCCTGCTCCACATCCAATAAAAATGAAGAATCCGAAGGGTACATAGCATTTGCAAACATAAAATCATGCCATACCATAATTCCATTTGAATCACATGCTTGATAAAAACAATCGGGCATGTAAAAGCCGCCACCCCAAACCCGAAGCATATTCATATTTAAACTTTTTGCAGCTTTAACCATATACCGGTACAATGTGTCATTGGCTTTGCTGTAAATACTGTGTGGAGGAACTATATTAGCACCTCTGGCAAAGCAGGGTTTGCCATTAATTTTAAGAAAAAATGTTTGTCCGACCGAATCAAAATCCTGTATCCATTGTACTTTACGAATTCCAAAATGTAATACCTGATAATCTTGTATTTTAGTATCTGTCTTTAGTGTTATGAAAGCCTTATACATATTAGGTAAACCTAAACCTGTTGGCCACCAAAGTTTTGGGTTTTTTATTTGAAAACTAAAATCAATATCACCCGCTTGTGCTTTAAAAATGGTATCAAAAACGCAAGAAGCCTGCGCGTCGGTAATTTTAAAATTTAATTGAAATACCGAATCTGTTTCAGTTGTTAATTTAAAATGCGAATGTAAAATAGCATTTGTATTAATCAAGGTATCGGTATGTAATGATATATTTTCTAGTATTGCTTTATGTATAAACTGTAAACCCAAAACACCTTGTGGCCCCTGGGTAATAAGTTTTGGTGCCCAATCCCAACCAAATTGATACGCGGGTTTACGAATCCATGAACGTTCGCCTTCGGGTAAATTGGGTTTTTGACCTAAGGTTTTTTGTAAAACATTAGCGGGAGCATAAAATTTTAAAAGTAAGGTGTTTTTTCCTAAATGCAAATAAGGTTTTACTGAACTGGTCCACGTTCTAAAAAAATTAGTTGCCGAACATATGGTAACACCATTAAGGATAACTTCGGCATAGGTATCCAAACACTCTGCAAAAAATAGTATTTTATTTGATTTTAATTCTGATTCGTTTATTTCAAACGTAGTTGAAAAATTCCAATTTGTAGCTCCAATATTTTGAACTGAATCTACGGTACTATTTTTAAATGGATGATCTATATAATGGTGTTCTGCCAATACTGCATGTACTTCGGCTGGTATATTAATACATTTTATAAAAATACTGGAATCGTTGTTAAACATATTCCATTGCGAATGTAAAAATCGTTTTAAACACTGTGCGTTACCATTTAAAACCAAAGCGATTAAAAAATAAATTGCAATCTGTTTAAGCATTTATATTTTGAATGAATGCTTTTAATTCGGTTGTATCCATACATTGCGTTTTTATATTCCAGCAGGCAGAATGTAAGGCGACAAAACTTTGATCTTTAAAATGTGAATGCCAATGCAACGCACGTATGCCACCACCCGGCATAATTTCAATTTGTGATTGAAACATAGTTTTTAATTTAAGCAATACCTCAATACCCTCAACCGCTGTTTTTGCGCAACCCGAAGTTAAGACGCGATGAATTCCGGTTTTTGCCAAATAGGTAATACCAGCTGTATAATGACTGCAATGATCAATGGCACGATGAAATACCAAATTTAAATTGTTACAGTTTTTTAAAATCGATTCGGTTTGTTTTTCATTAATACTTCCATTTGCATTTAGTGCTCCAAATACAAACGTTTGAATTCCTAAATCCATATAGTGTTTTAAAAGATTTAAATGCGCATTATGTTCATGATTTGAATACACAAAATTTCCGGGCCGTATTCGTAGCATAACAGCAACAGGAATATGCAATGCAGTTAACAGTTGTTTTAATACTTCAGGATCAGGACTTAAGCCGCCATCATTGTATGAAGTGCAAAATTCTATGCGGCTTGCTCCTATGGCTTGTGCCTTGAGCGCATCGGGTACATTAAAACAGGCTATTTCTAAAAGGGGTTTCACAGTAATGCCGTAGCTTCAAATAAAACATTTGCATGTGCATTTGAATATAAAGCGTAAGTAAAACCGCGCTGCAACGCATAAGCACCATGCTGGCCTTTTTTATTTATAGCAATAAAGCCAATCTGAAGTGATTTAGGGTCTTTTTGTCGTTTTTTACAAAAAGTAAAAATTCGTTTTACAGCCTCTTCACAGGCCTGCTGCGGCGATTTTCCCTGTCGCATTAATTCTACAACAGTATGTGAACCTGCTATACGAATAACCTCCTCGCCATGTCCTGTTGCAGTTGCCGCGCCAATATCATCGTCTACATACAAACCGGCACCAATGATAGGCGAGTCGCCAACCCTACCATGCATTTTAAAGGCCATACCACTGGTAGTACATGCACCCGATAAATGCCCCCTGCTATCCATCGCCAACATACCTATGGTATCATGATTTTCAATATTTACAGCCGGTTGATAATGGGATGTTTTAAGCCATTCTTTCCATTCTTGTTCAGACGCAGCAGTTAACAATGTTTCTTTTTTAAATCCCTCGTTTAAAGCAAACGCTAATGCACCGGCTCCCACAAGCATTACATGTGGTGTTTTTTCCATAACAGCACGTGCAACCGAAATAGGATGTACAATATGTTCCAAAGCTGCCACTGCTCCGATATTACCTTTTTCATCCATAATACAAGCGTCTAAAGTCACGCATCCATCACGGTCGGGCCGTCCACCCAAGCCCACACTTCGTTCGTGGGGATCACCCTCGGGCACTCGAACGCCGGCTTCAACAGCATCCAAAGCAAACCCTTGTTTTGAAAGCACATTCCATGCAGCTGCATTGGCCTCTATTCCAAAATTCCAGGTTGAAATAACCATGGGAGCATTTAAAGTATTATGTGTTTCAATAATAGGTTTTGGTGCTGATTTGCTTTTAAATAGCGCTAAAGGATTTACAACTAATAAGCCGCTTAACACGCTGCTTTTTTTTATAAAATGTCTACGATTTGATTTCATTTTACTGTATTTGAATTTCATCGCAAAACAGCCACGTTTTTGAGCCTGCAATGGGATCCGTGTGACGTGCTTTTAGTTTAATAAATCGGGTATTTATAACTGAATTTTTAAATTTAAAAGCCTCCTGTGTTACAATTTGATTTTTTAAAACCTGAATATAATCGGTACCATTTTCTGAGTACCACATACTGATATCTTTAGGCAAATAAATAAAGACGATTCGTCTTTTAAAAATCCTATTTCAAATGTGGATACTTGTTTTACAGCCCCCAAATCTAATTCCAGTTCCATGTCTTCATCTAACCATCCAAGCCATTGCGAATTTATTCTGGGTTTACTGCCCTTAATACAATCCACCAAAGTAAAATACCCACCCGTATTATAATATTCACTAGGAGGTGTTTTAAAACGAATATGTGACGAGCTTGCTTTATTTACATTTAGATGAATACGTCTAAATAGATCCAAGGGTTGATTAGAAAAATTTAGCATGCCAAATTGTATACTTGTATCCGATTCAAGGACAATTGGTTTTTTATAATATTGATATGTAGTATTAATTTTAAAAGCAGGTTTTCCCAGCGCCGTATCACCTTCTAGATTCAAGCTTAAACTACCCGGTTTTGGACCGGGCGTTATTTTAACGTTACTGTGATAAATTGATTTATTATACGTCAATCCCCATGCATCCCATATTTTAAAGTGCGATTGTAAGCGTTTTAGGTAATTATAATAGTTTTCAGGTTTGGTACCTGACCACAAAACTTCTGATAATGCCGTCATGCGCGGTAAAATCATATATTCAACCTGTTTTTCGTCTGCCATATATTCTGTCCATACATTGCCCTGAGAACCTAAAACAAAACGGTTATAGGCTTCCGGTAAAGCACCTGGCAAAGGATTGTAACAATACACCTGCTGCAGTGAATTATATCCGCCAATTGCCAGAGGCTCAAAGCGGGGATCCTCTTGGTAATGATCAAAATAACAGGGCTTTCCAGGACTCATGATAACATCATGTTTTTGTTTAGCCGCTTCAATTCCGCCGGTTTCGCCGCGCCAACTCATAACCGTGGCATCGGGTGCTAAACCGCCTTCTAATATTTCATCCCAACCAATAATTGATTTTTGTTTGGTTTTAAGATAGGCTTCAATACGTTTAATAAAATAACTCTGTAATTCATGTTCAGATTTTAAATGCTCTTGAGCTATTCGGGTTTGGCATGCCTTACAAGATTTCCATCGTGTTTTAGGACATTCATCACCACCTATATGAATATACGGCCCTGGAAATAATGCGCAAACCTCATCCAATATGCCTTGTAAAACTTTAAAACAAGTATCACGCGTACATATAACATCTTCAAATACGCCCCACCCCTTTGCAACTTCAAGCGGTTTTTGATTACAACTTAATTCTGGATACGCAGCCAGCAATGCAGTGGCATGGCCTGGCATTTCAATTTCAGGAATTACAGTTATTTGAAGCGCTTGTGCATAAGCTACAATTTCTCTGATATCGTTTTGGGTATAAAATCCGCCATAGGTTTTAGTATCAAATTTTTGGTCTGTGTATGATCCCAGCATCGAACCCGACCGCCATGCGCCTGTTTGAGTTAATTTAGGAAAAGCACGGATTTCAATACGCCAACCTTGATCATCGGTTAAATGCCAATGAAATCGGTTAAATTTATAAAAGGCCATTAAATCCAAAAATCGTTTTATAAACGAAACCGAAAAAAAATGCCGGGATACATCAAGGTGCATGCCACGCCAGCTGTATTTGGGCTCGTCTAAAATTTTTACCATTGGAATTTCGGTTCCTGTAATAAGTTGTTTTAGCGATTGTAAGGCATGTGCATAACCTGATGCTGCATTGGCCTGAATGAGCATTGCCTGAGCGTCGCTCCGAATATAATATGACGCTGCACTATTTAAAGCAACAGCGCCGTCCGAAGCCTGAAAATAAATTCCTTTGCCTTCAAATCTCGAAAAAACAACTTTTAGATTTAGTTGTGTTACCTGACGTATGTGGTCGCGTAATTGCAATGCGGCGGTTTGCGCAAGTGAATCAGAATAGTAAATTTTAGTTTCGGAATTTAAACTTAAATACTGGCTGCCTGAGGCCAAATGTAATGGCATGGGTATAATATGCTGTGCATTAATGCACATTTGAGCACCTAATAAAATAAAAGATAGTAGTAGTTTTATTATATTCATTGAATTTGATTTTGATGTATCCATTTATGTGCCTTCCAACCGTACCAGGCTAAAAATAAAAAACACAAAACACCTACTATAAAACTATAGCGTATACCTAACATGCCATCCGCTAAAGTTCCCTGCAAAAGTGAAATCCAACCTCCGCCCATAATCATCATAATTAAATAACTTGAAATGGTATGCGTATGCATTTTCATATTTCTAATTGCAATTGTAAAAATACAAGGCCATAAGGTTGAACAAAATAAACCAACAGCAGTTATTGCAAATGCACTCCACAGTCCATGCAACAGCATTCCGCAACATAAGGCAATAATGCCAAATGTTGAAAACAATACCAATTGCCTTTCAGGTTTACCTTTACTAAGCCAATCCGTAATTATCAAAATAGGAATTACAAAAAAATAGGGAAACACCCATTGTATGGAATCTGAAGTTATTGCATTACAAGCAATAAAAATTAAAAAGGCCACATATGGTAAAATCCATCTTAAGATGGATTTAATTTGGAAATTTATATTTAGCGCACCTGCTGCTCCGGTCCAGCGGCCAATCATTAAACTAGCCCAAAACAATGACACATATGGTGCTACTTGTGCCGTGGGCACATGCAATTCACGTTTCATATATTCTGGCAAATTGGCAGCAGTTGCTACTTCCACGCCTACATACAAAAATATTGCAAGCATCCCCCAACCCACTTGAGGTATGGTTATTAATTTTAAAAAACTATAGTGGGTATAGGTTTCTGAACGTTCTGTAATAATCTGATCGGGTAAATTACTGAAGAAAAAAAATAAAGCTACCAATACAAATGCCATACCTAATATCAAATAGGGCCATTGTATGGCTGTTAAATTTAAATTACTGGAACGCGCCTGTATGGAGCCAAAAATGGCAAAACTTAATAGCAACGGCGCAATGGTCGTTCCAATATTGTTAATGCCCCCTGCTAAACTTAAACGCTGTGCACCTTGGTCAGGATGTCCCATATGAATTACAAGCGGATTGGCTGCGGTTTGCTGTAATGAAAACCCCAGACCTACTACAAATAACCCGCCCAGCATTAGTGAAAATGAAGATGCTTGTGCAGCAGGAATAAACAATAAGGTTCCAACTGCTGAAATACAAAGACCTAAAGCAATTCCGTTTTTATATCCAACGCGTTGTAAAATATTAAAATTAAAAAGCTTTGCACTTAACAGATATAATAAAGAACCCATTGTATAGGCCACATAAAAACAAACATCTACCAACATGGCCTGTGTTTGTGTTAAATTAAAATGCTCTTTAAAAACAGGAATTAAAATAGAATTACTTGCGGCAACAAATCCCCAGAAAAAAAATACCGAAATAAGTACCAAAAATGATGCTTTATGTGATGCTTGCATTATACTATTTTACTGCATTTTTATTTGGCTTACAAGCAGAGTTATTCACAGTTAATTCAGCGAATTGATTACCTTAGGTTTATGAAACTGCTACATCCCCTGCATTTTAAAGACTATGAATTACTTGATTGTGGAGGTTTTGAAAAGTTAGAACGCTTTGGTTCATTTTTCACGGTTCGTCCCGAACCTCAGGCCGTATGGAATAAAAACTGGTCTGCAGAACAATGGCAAAAAATGGCGCATGTACGTTTTGTACCCAAAAATTCAAGTTCAGGATCATGGCAAAAATTTAAATCCATGCCCGATCAGTGGAATATCGAATACACTATTGCAAATTCAAAACCATCACAAACCATTCAGTTTCGGCTTGGATTAACAGCGTTTAAACATGTTGGGGTATTTCCCGAACAAGCTAGCAATTGGGAACGTATTTATCAATTTGCACAAAACATACCAAACTGTAACATGCTAAATTTATTTGCATACACTGGTGGCGCTTCATTGGCAGGACGTTTAGCAGGCGCAGAGGTTACCCATGTAGACAGTATTCGGCAAGTATTAAATTGGGCTCATGAAAATCAAAAACTAAGTAACACTTCTAACATCCGATGGATGCTGGAAGATGCCTTATCGTTTGTAAAAAAAGAAATTCGCAGAAAAAAAACCTATTCTATTATAGTGCTTGATCCTCCTTCTTACGGACATGGCCCAAATGGAGAAAAGTGGAAACTCGAAGACCATATTGCAGAAATGATGCATTACGTTTTACAACTACTTAACCCTAAACAACATTTATTAATATTAAATGCCTATTCATTAGGGTTTTCTGCATTAATTACCCATAATTTACTTTACCCCTATGCAAAATTACATTCTAGCGCCTTTGACTGTGGTGAGCTTTGGGTACCCTCCACCTCTGGTCTTCAACTACCACTGGGCGTTTGGGGCAGTTTAGAAAAGTAGTAAATTGCTGCAGGTTCCAACTACTGTTTAATCCATTTTTTGTGCCACACCATCCTGTTGCTTTGTACCTCAATTAAATAAAAACCTTGTGGCCAATTTGAAACATCAATACATTCAAATGTGGAAGTTCCAGAAGCTAAACAGGCACCGTTAATGGTGTAAATTTTCCAAAAACAATTTGAGGAGACAGGCAAATTAAAATGTAAGGTGCTATTTACAGGTTGTGGAAAAATTAAAATGTCAGTTTGTAAGGTTTCTGATATTGAAGAACAATCTGCAAGGGTAATGGATATGGTTTTAGCCGATGTACAATATGCTGTATTTGTACCGGAGACCGAATATGTAGTACTTTGTTGTGGTGATACCCAAATGGCATTGGAATTTGATCCCGTACTCCAGGTATAACCTGCTGCTCCAGTAACACTTAAATACACCGATTGTCCGGGACAAATACTGGTTGTACTTGCTGTAATTTGTAAACTTGGAGAAGGATTAACTTGAATGGCAAAACCAGCCGTGCTGCTGCAAACCGGACTCACAAATCCAATTACGGTGATGGTTGTATTTGATAAGGGTGACGCATATACAGTTGGTGTAAGGGCCCCATTACTAGTCCATGAATAATCATGTGCACCAGTTGCCGTTAATAATACTGAATCGCCGGCACAAATTACATTATTTCCGGTAATTTGAACTGTAGGTACCGGACTTACATTAACTTTAATTAAAGTATCGTTCATACAGCCATTTGTACCTGTACCTACCACCAAATAATTGGTATTGGTTTGGGGACTTACTACAATGCTATTGGTATTGACACCCGTACTCCATGTGTATGAACTAGCACCATTTATAGTGAGTGTAGTAGTTTGCCCAATACAAATATGCGTATTACCTGTAACGGATAACTGGGGTAATGGTTTTACACTTAATGTAATAGCTGCATTGGCTGTACAACCGTTTTGTTTACCAATAACCGTATATTGCGTGGTTAGGGTTGGACTCACTGTAATGGTTGTTGCATTTGAACCAGTACTCCAAGTATACGTACTTGCACCCGAAACTGAAATCATGATTTGATCACCGGCGCAAGACAAGGTTGCATTACTGCTGATATTTAATGTTGGCGTGGCAAAAACAGTTAGGGTAACCGGAATGCGTGTGCCTTCTGTACAGGTATTGGTTGATGCTGCATAATATGTATAAGTTCCTGGACTTAATGTTGAAATGGCAATAGATGTACCCGTGCCAAGACTTGTATTAGATGATCCTGATGCATACCAATTAATGGTACCTGTTCCACTAACACTTAAACTTGCGGTTGATCCGCTACAAAGGGTTTGTTGTGCTGCGGAAGTGATATTAACAGGAGAGGCTGCCGCATTACAAATACGTGTAATCCATACTTTACCATCACCACTGTTTATTCCAGAAAGATTGAGCGGATTAAGTCCTGCATTGTAAGAGCCACCGCCGCCGCCTACACTTCCGTTGGCATTACTACTGTTAGAACCTGCTCCGCCACCTGAATATCCGCCACCGC
>RFNG01000090.1 GCA_009927275.1 Sphingobacteriia bacterium
AAATTGAGGAATTAAAATAATGAGATTATGCAGCTAGTAAGGGGTAACAGGGGTAATTGCGTAAATTACCACGTTGTAAGCCGAGAATAATAATTAGTTGTGTTATTTAAACACTTGTTTTTATTCTAGTGTGCCGTTGCGTTGCGCTTCCTTTTTATAAACCATTAGTCTATACGTCCAAAAACCTATTGCAAAAATAACTAAAGCTGAAAAAACAATATCAGGTCCAAATCCAAGTGATCGCATACCTTTAAAAGTCCAAAGTGAAAAATCTCCTATAGCATTGAAAATATCTGTCCAGGTTACCATGAAAGCATTCATTTATGTGTTTTTTTGAGTTTATTTGTATTGTATAAGGTTTGTACGCAAATATAGTAAAAAAACAGTATGCTTCAGGCATTAAAATCAGGGTTTAGAACTTCAACAGTATATATTTTAGTGTTTAGTCTGGCATCCTTGATTATATTTTACTGCGTTTCGTGTAATGCCCAGTTTAATTTTACGCCCCTTAACATTAATTATAATTGGAATACGGGTGTTGTAAAAATATTAAATATGGTGTTGTTTTTAACAGCCACGTTTATTTTGTTTTTGTTTACAGCACATGACGATCTTATTAAAAAACAAAATTTTATACCATTTACCTGTATGTTATTTTACAGCCCTTAGCTATGAATCAAACCGGATTGGATTTTAACATAATCCACCAGATTTTGCTTTTATGGGCACTTCGATTACTTTTTAACACATATCGAAAAGATAAACAAGAACGCCGTTTATTTGATGCCGGATTTTTTTTGGGTATAGATGTATTAATCAGTCAAAAGGGATTGGGCATGTTACTATTTTTTTTAATAATACTAAACCAATTGCGTGCCATTAAAATTAGAGAGTGGGTGGCTGTGGCCTTTGGCTATTTTATGCCTTTGGTAATATATATTACTACAAAATGGATATTAAATGAGCAATTTCTTTTATTTAATTTTTTTAACGGTAATTTTTTTTGGCCTCAACGTTTTGATTTTACGTCACCCTTATTGTATACTCAAATACTACTTTTATGTATTTCCATTTTGTCATTTGGTTTTGTTTTTAAAACAAAGTCGGGGGTATATGCAAAGCAGCACACATTTCATCAAGCCTTAATTTTAATGATTATTTGGAGCACAATACTGTGTTTTAGTACTCCAAATTCGCCTTTTAACTGGTTGGCCTACAATTTATTTTTACTGTGTTTTTGTGTTGGCGAATATATAGCACTTTCTAAACGAGAGGCGTTTTGGAATTCTGCGTTACATTTTATTATTCTTTGTATTTATGCAGAAACACTGCAAGATCGTTGGCACTGGTTTTAAGACAACCGAAGCAGCGCCGCGTCGATTCGTTTTTGACATTCAGTACGTCCAATTAATGCCATAACTTCAAAAAGTTGTGGACCTCCTGAGCGGCCCGTTATTAGTACCCGTAATAGCTGCATATCCAATTTAGGACCGCTTGCTGATCGCCATTTAAATGCATTTTGAATGGCATCGGGTGTAAACGGGTCTGTTGTATTTAAAGCTTCACTAAAACCTTTCCATGCAGGGCGATCTTCTGTGTTCCATTTTTTAGAGATAATTTGTTCGTCATAGCTATCAGGTGCAATAAGCAAGAATGATCCCAAATCCCAAAATTCATTAACAAAACTTGCTTTTTCTTTAACCAAACGGCAATATGCTGTTAAAAAATCAAGTGTGCAGTGAATACCCTTTTCTTTAACAATGGGTTCAAAGGCTTTGGCAAGAGCAGTGTCACTTTGCATGCGTAAGTACTGTTGATTAAACCATTTGGCTTTTTCCGGATCAAATTTAGCACCACTTTTATGTACGCGATCAAAATCAAAGCGTTCGGTCATTTCCATTAAACTCATAAGTTCATGCTGATCGCCGGGATTCCAACCTAAAAGCGCCAATATATTTATAAAGGCTTCAGGATAGTATCCGCTTTCACAATATCCAATATACGGTTCGGTTTCGCGGGGATCTTTCCAGCTTAAAGGAAAAACAGGAAATCGGGCTTCACGTTTTGAAATTTTACCATTTCCATCGGGATTTAATATTAAGGGAAGATGCGCCAGTTTAGGCATGTCTGCACTTCGCCCCAAATAGTTGTAAATTAAAATATGTGCCGGTGCACTGGGTAGCCATTCTTCACCACGAACAGCGTGAGAAATCTGCATTTCTAAATCGTCCACTATATGAGCTAAATGGTAAGTGGGCATCCCATCACTTTTAAGAAGTACTTTATCATCAATTTGTGAGGAATGAACAACCACCCAGCCGCGAATTAAATCTTGAAAACGTATTTCTTCCTGACGGGGTACTTTTAATCGTATTACATATTTTTCACCACTATCTATTAGGCGTTTTACCTCTTCTTCGGGCAATGTTAAACTATTTCGCATGTTTTGCCGTGTAAGAGCATTGTATTGAGGTGAAGCTACCTTAGCGGCTTCCAAGCGTTTGCGCATGGCATCTAACTCTTCAGGCGTATCAAAAGCATAATAAGCATGTCCAGAGGCCAACAGCTGATCGGCATACCGTTTGTAAATGCCGGTTGCTTTACGTTCACTTTGGCGGTAGGGTGCATGCGGTCCATCACCAAAGCCAACACCTTCATTAGGTGTAATGCCACACCAGGTTAAGGCATTTATAATGTAGTTTTCGGCACCTTCTACAAAGCGCGATTGATCGGTGTCCTCAATTCGTAAAATAAAGTCACCATTATAACGTTTGGCAAATAAATAATTAAATAATGCTGTGCGAACGCCGCCCATATGCAATCCTCCTGTAGGACTTGGGGCAAATCGTACACGAACCCGTTTTTCTGACATTTTGCAAAGATACTTGAATTGTTTTTATTTGTCTGTTCATGCAGCGGATAGATTTTTTTAATGCAGTTTATGATGTTGTACGCTGCATACCAATAGGAAAAGTAACAACCTACGGGGCTATAGCAAAAGCACTAGGTGCAGCAGGAAGCGCCCGAATGGTTGGCTATGCCATGAATGCCGCACATACTGTAATACCCCGGGTACCCGCGCATCGGGTTGTTAATCGTAAGGGGTTACTTACCGGCAGGCATCATTTTAAAACCCCCGATACCATGCAAAAACTCCTTGAAGCGGAAGGGCATATTATAACTAACCATCAAATTTACCATTTTGAAAATGTGTTTTGGAATCCATATACAGAGTTGTAGGGTTTAACCTTAATTCATTTGAATTTTTACACATAACTTATTATAATAGTACTTTTGCAGCAACATGGAATATCATTTTAAAAGCATTGAAGAAAAATGGCAGGCCTATTGGAAAACGCATCAAATTTATAAAACCACTGAAGATTACAGTAAGCCTAAATATTATGTATTAGACATGTTTCCCTATCCATCGGGCTCCGGTTTGCATGTGGGACATCCCTTAGGTTATATTGCTTCAGATATTGTTGCCCGCTATAAACGTTTGCAGGGATTTAACGTTTTGCATCCCATGGGATTTGATTCTTTTGGTTTACCTGCAGAACAATATGCCATACAAACCGGACAACATCCAGCACGCACCACCGAGCAAAATATTGCTCGCTATCGTGAACAACTGGATAAAATGGGATTTTCGTACGATTGGTCAAGAGAAGTGCGCACCTCAGATCCGCAGTATTACCGTTGGACCCAGTGGATTTTTTTAAAGCTTTATAATTCTTGGTTTAATTATAAAACGCAACGTGCAGAACCCATCGATCAGCTTGAAAGGCAGTTTTCAAAATGGGGTTTTAAAAAAAATACTGACTCGGTTTTAAAACATTCTGAACAGGCCCAGCATGTGGTTTTTAGTGCAGAACAATGGCAACAGTATTCTGAGCTTGAAAAAAACAGTATACTAATGCATTACAGACTTGCATATTTGGGTGACGCATATGTTAACTGGTGTGCAGTTTTGGGCACTGTACTTGCTAATGACGAAGTAAAAGACGGCTTAAGTGAGCGTGGGGGATATCCTGTTGAACGTAAGCTTATGAAACAATGGAGTTTGCGGATTACGGCCTACGCCCAGCGATTATTAGATGGTTTACAACAGCTGGATTGGAGTGCATCTTTAAAAGAATCGCAGCGTAATTGGATTGGACGAAGTGAAGGGTGCAGTATAAAATTTAAAATGGCTAATTCTACATCCGAAATTGAGGTATTTACAACCCGGCCCGATACCATATTTGGCGTTAGTTTTATTGCAGTGGCGCCTGAACATGAAGGTATAGCACACATCACCGACACTAATTTTAAATCTGCCCTTGCAGACTATTGTAAAACGGCTAAAATGAAAAGTGAACGCGAACGCCAGGCAGATGTTAAAACGGTAAGCGGTCAATTTATGGGAGTATACGCCATTCATCCATTTAATGGTGCCTTAGTACCAGTTTATTGTGCAGATTATGTGCTTGCCGGATACGGAAGCGGTGCAATAATGGGTGTTCCTGCCATGATGCAAGAGATTTTAGATTTGCACAGTTTTTTAATTTACCCATAGTGTCTGTTATAGAGTCTGCAGACAACGAAAATCAAGTTAACGAATCTCGTAACGGTGTATTAAAACACTCTGATTTTTTAAATGGGCTTACGGTGGAAGCAGCAATTGTAAAATCAATAGCTGAAATTGAATCCCGTAATTGTGGTACGGGCATGGTAAATTATAAACTACGTGATGCTGTTTTTGGTAGACAGCGTTATTGGGGCGAACCCATCCCTATGTATTATGAATCTGGATACCCCAAGGCCTTACCAGAATCGGAATTACCCTTGGTGCTACCCGAAATTGATCAGTTTTTACCTACCGAAAACGGAGATCCCCCATTGGCACGGGCTACCACATGGCGCTATAATCAAAACTGTAATTACGAGTATACAACCATGCCCGGCTGGGCCGGTAGTAGCTGGTATTACTTAAGGTATATGGATCCTAATAATGCAGAAGCTTTTGCAGATACTAAAGCACTTGAGTATTGGAATGCCATAGATTTATATATTGGCGGAAGCGAACATGCTACCGGTCATTTACTTTATGTAAGGTTTTGGAGCATGGTGCTGTATGATTTGGGTTTAATTCCTTTTGCAGAGCCAATAAAAAAATTGGTAAATCAAGGTATGATACAGGGCACCTCTGTAATGATTCACCGGGATGTGAAAACACAGCATATTATTTCTGCCGGTTTGGCAGCGCATCGTGAAACAACTAAAATACATATTGATGTAAATTTAGCAGAACATAATATTGTAAATACAAATGCACTCAGTGCATGGCGTGACGATTTTAAAAATGTTGCATTTGAACTTGAGCAGGGAAAACTAATTGCTGAAACAACGGTTGAAAAAATGTCAAAGCGCTGGCATAATGTTGTAAATCCGGATGCCATTTGTGAACGTTACGGAGCAGACACCCTGCGTATGTATGAAATGTTTTTAGGACCTCTTGAACAAAGTAAGCCATGGAATACCAGTGGTATTAGTGGGGTATCGGGGTTTTTAAAAAAATTGTGGCGCTTGTTTTTTCCACACGGTGAATTTCAAATTTCTGATAGTGCAGCAACATCTGTTGAAAATAAAATTTTACATAAATGTATTAAAAGATAACTGAAGATTATGAGCGTTTGTCGTTTAATACCTGTGTAAGTCAGTTTATGATAACGGTTAATGAACTTCAAGATTTAAAATGCAATGCACGCGAAATTTTGGAGCCGCTGTTAATTTTAGTATCACCCATGGCGCCCCATATTTGTGAAGAATTATGGCAATACCTGGGTCATAATGAAAGTATTTGCAGGGCTGTTTTTCCAAAATATAATCCGGAATTTATAAAAGAAGACGTATTTAAGTATCCGGTTTCAATAAATGGAAAAGTTAAACTTCAGCTGGAACTGCCTGCCACATGGAACAGTGCTGAAATTGAATCGTTTATTTTAAATCACGAAGGGGTTATTGCTCTTTTGCAAGGTAAAACACCCAAACGTAGTATTATAGTACCTAAAAAAATAATTAATCTGGTTTTATAGTAATTAAAATAATGTTGAATTCATATATAAAAAACAGCCAGTAGTTATAAAGTAGAGTGTTTAATGTTTTTTAAAGGAATACAATACACTTTTATTTGGTATTGTAATTTTATTGAACGCCCATTTTTATTCGTTAAGTTAATTTGGGTTATCAAGCGTAAAGGCATCTGCATCTTTCCCCACCGGAAACTCATTTCGAAGTATTTGTAACGTACTTTTATCAAGTGTTGCAGTCATAACAGTTGCGTTATGTAAACCGCAGTTTAATAGTATTTGTCCGTTGGGATCAATTAGCATGGATTCGCCGGCATGAGCAATGTTATTGCCATCTGTGCCAATTCGGTTTACCCCAATGACGTAGGCTTGGTTTTCTATTGCACGGGCAATAAGTAAATGTTTCCAGGCATAATGCCTGCGCTCAGGCCAATTGGCTACGTAAACCAAAACATCATATTTAAAAGCATCTTTTTTTAAATGATTTCGTGACCACACCGGAAACCGCAAATCATAACAAATTAAGCCCATGATCTGAAAATCCATAAACGTAAAAACGGTTTGTAAACTTCCGGGACTGTAATGTAAATGTTCATGTCCCATTCGAAACAGGTGCTTTTTATCATAAAAAAAGCAAGTTTCATCCGGTAAAACGATGTGTAAACGGTTTTTAATGCCCAATGCTGTTTTAATTGCCAAACTTCCCATAATAACCACATGGTTTTGAGATGCCAAGCGCTTTAGCCAGTTAAGACCAAAGCCTTGTTCTTGCTCAGCAAAACACTCGGTTCGCATGCTAAATCCGCTATTAAATAATTCGGGTAATATTACAAGATCGGTTTTGAATTTTAACTGACAAATGATATTTTCAAAATGCATGTAATTTGCTGATGGTTGTTCCCAAACCAATGCACTTTGAATTAGGCTAATGCGCATGCTTAAAAATACGCTTTACTTACAATATTTTAAATGCAATGTTATTGCAGCCTGATAATTTAAATCCATAGCCTGTTTAAAATCAGCACAGGGATCATATTTTAATGCAATTTTGGTTATACCAATCCAATAAAAATAGGCACCGTTGTTTGGATTTAAGCGGATAGCCGAATTAAAATCCAATAGGGCGTTTTGAAGTTGGTTTTGTTTTCCATAACATATACCGCGTTTAAAAAACGATTCTGCATCAAAGGGATATAGTTTAATGGCTTTATTGTATTGCGTTATGGCCTGCGGCAATAAATTAAATTGCTGACTGCAGTCTGCAAGCAATATCCACGCTTTATGTTGCGTGGAATCAAGTTTTAATGCCTGTTTAAAATCCGAGATGGCTTTTGGCCAGTCTCCCAATTGCAGATAGGCAGAGCCTCTTGCGGTATAGGCTTTTGCATATGGGTAAAGCGTAAGGCTGCGGTTAAAATGATCAATGGCAATCGTGGCGTTTTGAAGTTTTAAATACAGCAAACCACAATTGTAATAGGCTTTATAATTTTTAGGATTATTGCGTTGGGCTTTTGTAAAGCAAACCAGCGCTTTTTTTGATTCTCCTTGTCGTGTATATTCAACGCCTAAGCTGTTTAATAAGACATACGAGTCAGTATCAAATTGTAAAGCGTATTCGTATAAAGCTGTTTCGGTTTTCCAGTGTGGCAAGTAATTTAAGGCACCTAAGGTGCTAATTAAACCAATCATAAAAAATACAACATAAGTAATAGGTTTAAATGCTTTTAAAAGTTCTATACAAATTATACAAATGCCAAGTACGCTTATATACATATACCGGTCAGCATATAAAGCCTCGCCAAACGGAATAAATTGTAAAACGGGTAGCAGCGGTATAATAAAAACTCCTATGCCCATTAGTAACATATTTTTTTGTTTTATTTTTAAAAATACCAGAAGGCTTAAAAGTAATAACCAACAGCAAATACCTGTTATAACCATGGGAATGGTTAGTTGCGGATAGGGATATAAAATGGACAGTGAAAAGGGCCAAAAAAACTGTAACAGATAATGTAATATTGCCCAGCCGGAGTGTCCGATGGTGCTCCACCATATTTGTATATGCGAAGAATTAATAAAATGATCATAAACTTGCAGCCTGTATGTAATAATTGAAAAAACAATTGAAAATAAGGTTAAACTGAAAATTAAAATCTTCCACTTTAAATCTTTAAATGTACTAAAGGGTAAAACCAATAGTAATAATATTGGAAGTGTAATAGCTATAGGTTTGCATAAAAAAGAGCAAGCCACAAGTAAAATACTTATAGCCAAGCTTGTTTTAGATTTATTTTTATAGAATGTAATTATTTGTAAAATCGCAGAAAGTAAAAAGCTTGTAGCCAACAGTGTTTTCATTTCACCAATCCAAATGGCATTTTCGAATTGCAGCGGGTGAATAGCAAAAACAAACATTAACAGACCGCGATAGTGTTTTAGGGTGTCAAAACGTTTAAAGATGTTGTAAATTAAAAAAGCATTTAGTACATGTAAAGACCATGATGTAAGGTGGTATCCTCCCGCCCAATTTTGAAATGCTAAATACTGTATGCGGTATAGGTGCATGGTTAAGGGCATATACATGCCCTGGTACGAAGACACCCAAAATTCTATGAGTTGCCCGTGTACAACATCTTTGTTATTAAAAACCAATTCGGGATCATCCCAACTGATTGCACTAAAATGGGCAACTTTGTATGCTATAATACTACATAGTATAAGGCAGGTATAAATCCAGGGTGATTCTGTAAATATATGTATGAGCCGTTTCACGGAAGCTAATTTAAGCGAATTTATTTCGGTATTTTTGAACCATGACAGCAATTTCTGCAGTTATAATTACTTTTAATGAAGAACGAAATATTGCTCGATGTATTAAATCACTTCAAGGTGTTGTTGATGAAATAATTGTTTGGGATTCATTTAGTACCGATGCAACTCCACAAATTTGTAAATCATTTGATGTACATTTTTTTCAAGATACGTGGAAAGGCTATGCCGAAAGTAAAAATGCAGCCGTTTTAAAATCAACACACGATTGGATTTTGTCTATAGATGCTGATGAAGCTTTAAGTGTAGAATTGGCAGAATCTATAAAACAATGGAAACAGCATGCTCCAATAAATGCTACAATAAAGCGTAAAATAATATATTGCGGAAAGGCAATTGCATTTGGTGACTGGAATCCGGATATTAAACATCGTATGTATAATAAACAGCATACCAAATGGCATGGCACCATTCATGAAGTTTTGGTTTCAGATTTAAATACTGAATTTAAAACACAATTGCTTAAAGGCAATTGTTTACATTATACATATTATACTCTTGAAGAACACAAAACGCAGGCCCTGCGTTTTACGAACTTAATGATTGATGCCAAAATCAAACAAAAGCAACGAACGTATTGGATTTCCAGATTTTTATCCAGTGGTTTAAAATGGCTTAAAGGGTATATTTTAAAAGCAGGTTTTATAGATGGCAGGTCAGGATTTCATATTGCTTGTATTTCTGCATGGGCTGCTTATCAAAAACATAAAATATGGTATAAGCTTCAAAACCAAACACTTGACAAAACACTCTAAAATATTTTTTGAAGCCTATAAGCTAAACAACCTATATAGTGGATTAGGTCAATTTTGTTTTCATCTTTTAGATGCATTTCATCAAATGCATGAGCATGATATTAGGGTGGGTATAAACAAACCAACACAATGGTTAAATTCCTGGACATTTGCCACCACAGTTTTAAAACCACAACATAGGTACTGGGGTGTACCCTTGCAACATCAAAAGGTGTTTCATGCAACGCATCAGGATACAGTATTTTTTCCACGTAAAAAATCTGTACCAGTAGTTTTAACCGTTCACGATTTAAATTTTTTATATAAATATTCACCGTTTAGAAGTAAATTAAAATTGCATCATTTACAGCGTAAAATAAACCGTGCCGATTGCATAACTGCTGTATCGGAGTTTACGGCATCACAATTACGAGCCCATGTTAATTTAAAATCTAAGCCGGTGCATGTAATTTATAATGGCAATGCTTTACAGCAAAAAACAAATACCGCTAAGGTGCATATAAATACACAAGCTCCTTTTTTGCTGTTTATGGGAACGCTTACTGAACGCAAGCAAGTTCATTTGTTAATTGATATGATGCAGTATATACCCGATTTAGCATTATGCTTGGCAGGCACAGCACATTCAACGTACGCAACATTATTGGCCAAGCAAATTGTTCAATTAAAGCTGCAATCGCGGGTATTTATACTTGGTGAAGTTTCAGAATCACAGCGGCTTTGGCTTTATCAAAATTGTGAGGCCTTAGTATTTCCATCCGTAGCCGAAGGATTTGGATTGCCTGTTATTGAGGCCATGAGTATTGGTAAACCTGTATTTATAAGTAATGTAGCTTCTCTTCCCGAAATTGCAGGTTCACATGCATATGTTTGGAATACGTTAAAGTCTCCTGAAATGGCAGAGCTGGTAAATGCATCGTTACAAACAATGCACATGCCTTTAAACATTCAACAGCGTATAGCACATGCTGCACAATTTTCATGGAATGCAGCAGCATTAAAGTATCTAAGTATTTATCAAAATTATATGTAAACTATATGTTACACCCTCATAAAACACCTGTGGTTTGGATAACCGGCGCATCTTCAGGTATTGGTGCAGCACTTGTAAAGCAATATGCTTTAAAGGGATTTAATCTGGTAGTGTCATCACGATCTAAAACGGCATTGCAACATATTATAGACGACCTTCAATACGATTTAAACCGGGTATTAATATTGGATTTTGATTTAAATGAACGTCATTCTTACAGCGATTTTTTAAATGTAATATTACACCGATTTGGTAGACTTGATATTTTATTTTTAAACGGCGGTATAAGCCAGCGATCAAATGCACTTGAAACAACAGAGGAAGTTGAACGCAGGCTTATGCAAATAAATTATTTTGCCCAGGTTGCAATGGCCAAAGCCGTTTTGCCCCTTATGCAAAAGCAGGGTAAAGGACAAATAGTAGTAATAAGTAGCATAGCCGGTAAGTTTGGTTTTTATTTGCGTAGTACATATGCAGCAGCAAAACATGCTTTATTTGGCTATTTTGAATCGCTGCGTCTTGAAACCGAGCGCTACGGTATTAAAATACATATTGTTTATCCCGGAAAAATAAAAACACAAGTTTCGGTACATGCCATAGGTGCCGATGGAAACCCGCATCGCAAAATGGATCCAAGTCATCAAAATGCTATGTCTGCTGAAGCCTGTGCGGTATATATAATAAAGCAAATGAAATTGGGTAAAACAGATTTTTTTGTGGGTGGTAAAGAAGGGTGGATATTAGTTATAAAACGCTTTTTTCCATCCTGGTTTAAATCTATTATTAGAAAACAAAGTCCGTATTAAATTAAAGGTGGTTATTATAATTTAATAAATCACTTGGCTTTTGTATTAATCTATATATATTACTTTATTTAATTTTTTAAATGAAGTATTTGAAGTAATAAATACTACAACGGTTGTAATGGGCGGAATTGTTAATTCTTAAAATACCTCCTAAAGGGTAAAATTAGTT
>RFNG01000013.1 GCA_009927275.1 Sphingobacteriia bacterium
ATTATAAATATCAAGTACAGGTTTAATACGCTTACCCGTTTATATACAGTTGGCATTGTTAGTATAATTGGCATAGGGTTTACTAGTGCCATACAAAATAAAATGCGTATCAGTAATACGCCTTTAACCATCGACTCGGCATTTGCAGCTTTTAAACCCCATGTTCAAACCTTTTGGAATGCTTCGTATTTTTATGTTGAATCTACAGGTATACCTAATTCACACGCCATGATGTATGGCATTTCAAATCATGGTTGGCAACAACAGGTTCCAATTCCACAATGCTATAAAGGCACCAATGCATGGCCTATACCCTTGTCTCCTGTAATTTCAAATTCTCCAATACCGGTTGATTCTATTCATTTTACCAGAGGCGCTATTGCTATAGCGGTTAATGGAGTACCGATTTTTAATGTACACACCAATACGGGAGTTGATTCGTATTTAGATGGGCAATTGGACCAGTTTGGTGGCCACTGTGGCCGGGCCGACGATTACCACTACCATATTGCACCCTTACATTTATACAGCATCACTTCAGCTTCGCTTCCTATAGCCTATGCACTTGATGGATTTGCAATTTATGGAAGTTCTGAGCCCGAAGGCGGACCCATGCTATCACTGGACGCCAATCATGGGCATTTTGGTACAAATGGCACATACCATTATCATGGAACTCAAAATGCACCCTATATGATAGCCAAAATGGTCGGAAAAGTTACTGAAGATGCCACGCATCAGTTGATTCCACAAGCGGCAGCTAGTCCTGTACGTACCGAAAATTGGACCCCTTTAAATGGCGCATTAATTACCAGTTGTACCCCAAATCCAAACGCCAACGGATACAACGTATCTTATCAATTAAATGGTATTGCTGGCTTTGCCACCACCTATAGTTGGAGTGTAAATGGCGTATACAGTTTTACATATTCTAGTCCGGGTTCAACTCTTGTTAAAACCTATAATGGATTTATTCCCTGCAGCATAAACAATAATATTTCATTTTTTACTTTAGA
>RFNG01000084.1 GCA_009927275.1 Sphingobacteriia bacterium
GTTCCCGGCGATCAGCTATTAAACACCTTACTTTTAAATAATTTTAATTCTATTATTCCAATTAAATGGCCCATAGATTTACCTGTGGCACCTAGCCCAACATGGTCGTTATATCAAAGTAACAAAGCTGAATTTAATTGGCGGTATCGTTCGTCAACCGGTAGCACCTTGGCTGCCATACCCAGCACACTGGGCTATGGGTATCCTTCACAAAACACAGCCACCAACACCCCTGTTAATGGCATTAACACCATTCCTACAGGTAGGCTCGACGGGCAACATCAGTGGAATTTTGGAGCCATTACAGACCATCCTTCAAGCTTAAATACCAATGTTATTTTGGCAGCGCAATCTGTTACAACAAATTTTAGAATCGCTATGACCCCCAGTTGGAATCCCAATTTTACATCTGCCGTTGTTCAAGTAAGCATTACATCCATAAACTCATTTACTTCTATTGGAGCATTTATGTTTAGATTGTGTTTAATTGAACGTGAAATACATTTTACAAGCCCTCCTGGTAATAATGGTCAAATGCATTTTTATAATATGGTACGTAAATGTTACCCTACAACCGTTGTAAATAATTCTGTTACACAAATAGGTACAACATTGCCAAGCATTTGGTCGCCTTCACAAACATTTACATTTAATATAAATTGTAACATACCTGCATATATTAAAAACTTAAGTGAAATGGCATTTGTAGGGTTTATTCAGGATGACGGGGATAGACAAATACATCAGTCTGAACGTACATTACCACCCAGTATTCCAAATGATTTAAGTGTGGTTTCGGTAAATATACCTGTTAATTGTAACGCGGTTTTTACACCCAGTTTATGTATTAATAACTTGGGGCCAGTTTCGGTAAATGCATTTACTGCTACACCATTTATAGACGGTATTCCTCAACCGGCATATATCTACACATCTGCCCTGGCAGCCAATGCAACAGCCACCATAACTTTACCAAGTTATACAGCAAATTATGGAAGTCATGTATTTTCAATTAGCATTTCAAATGTTAATGGTACAGATATTAATATGAGTAATAATTCGGGGAAAACTGTTTTTGGCATAAGCAGCATGTTAACGTCGAGTTTAATAAGTCAAAAATTTAGCTCATTTCCACCCAGTTTATGGTATGTTTTAAATTATGACCAAAGCCCTCCCTCATGGGGTTATAGTTCTGTAGGAGGATATTCTACAACCGGTGGTAGTGCCAAATATGATTTTTATAACAATTTAAATATTGGCGATGTTGATGATTTGTTTTTTCCGGCTTTAGATTTAACGGGCGTTTTTAATCCCACGCTTTCATTTGACTTGGCCTATGCTCAAATTACAAATGAAAATGATAAATTAGAATTAAAAATTTCTAATGACTGTGGCGCTACATGGACTACATTGTTTTCAAAACAAGGATCAGCTTTAGCAACGGCGCCCTCAAACTCAGTATCTGCATTTGTGCCAAATACAAGCCAATGGCGCACTGAAACATTAAATCTCAGTAATTATTCTAATTCGCCCTCTGTTTTAATAAAATTTACAGCAACGTGCGATTATGGTAATAACCTGTATATCGATAATGTAAATATTATAGATCAAAATGTTATAAATAGTATTTCTGAAAAGGCAAATGTATTTATATACCCATTACCTGCATCTGACATTATACATATTATGGGAGCCCAAGATAAAAACATAGAAATATACAATACTTTAGGCATGCGTGTGTTATATTGTGAATTAGATAACACTAATAAAATTCACGTAAACGCTTTAACAAATGGAGTGTATTTTTTAAAAGCAAACGAACGTATTACAAAAATTGTAATTGATAAAAAATAAATGCAGGTTATTTCAAATGCTTTTTACCAAATTAATCAATTAAATTTTTAATAAAAATTGATTTGTAACCCTTTGGTTTAAAGGATATAATCTTCTATAACCGAATTAGGCCAAGTGATTTACTTATTGAATACCTAAACCATTGATACTAATTTTATTACTTAACGTTTGTATGAACATATTGTTGTAATACACTGAACTTTGTGCATTGTAAATAAATAATCGTTCAAATCGAACTAAAAGCTACTTTAAACTGAAAGACATTGCCAAAATATTTTTTAAAATTTAAAGGTCTCATCATATTCAAACAAATTAAATTAGCGGATATTTAAAAGGTATTCGTATGTAAAAAAATCAATGTGTAAAATTTCAAACCGCAATTATCGCTCCATTATAAATTTAAATAATCAAATTGCACATACCGAAAATAAAAATAACCTAAGCTAAAGTATTTAAAAAAACTATAATTAAATCCCCATTTTCCAGTAAAGATATCGTTCAAAAAAAACTTTAATTATGTATTTATCTGCTTCCAGATAATATCTTTAAGTTCTTGTATACGGTATTGGGTTTGTGCAGAAATAAAAATAACAGGAATTCGGTTTCTGCCGCGCATTTTTAATTTTAACTCACGATCCAATTCACGCTCAAGTTCTTCGTCTAACAAATCACATTTAGTAATTGCTAAAATGCGTTTTTTATCAATTAATTCCGGACTGTAAGATTTTAATTCATTTAACAGAATTTTATATTCTGTGTAAATATCTTGGGCCTCACAACTTACCATAAATAGCAGGGAAGCATTGCGTTCAATATGTTTTAAAAAACGTAATCCAAGCCCTTTGCCTTCGTGTGCGCCCTCAATTATACCAGGAATATCAGCCATGGTAAAACTTTTAAAATCATAATACGAAACCATGCCCAATTGCGGTACCAAAGTTGTAAATGGATAATTAGCAATTTCGGGTTTAGCAGCCGAAACTACGGAAAGCAAAGTAGATTTACCTGCATTTGGAAATCCAACCAACCCAACATCGGCTAAAACTTTTAATTCAAGAATTTTCCATTCGGTTTTCCCTGACTCACCGGGTTGGGCAAATTGTGGACTTTGCAAAGTTGGACTTTTAAAATTGGCATTACCCAGTCCTCCACGGCCGCCATAAACAAGCACTTTTTCTTCACCATCCTCTGTTATTTCTAGTATTACATCGCCAGTTTCTGCATCACGGGCAACAGTCCCGAGGGGTACTTCTAGCACTTCATCACGACCTTGTTTTCCGGTACTATTTGCACTACTGCCATTTTCGCCAGCTTTTGCTATTACATGTTTTCGGTATTTTAAATGTAATAAGGTCCAGTGGTGCCTGCTTCCACGTAATATTATATGACCCCCACGGCCGCCGTTTCCACCGTCTGGCCCTCCAAGGGCTGTAAATTTATCTCGGTGAAAATGTACCGAGCCTGCGCCACCTTTTCCGCTTCTGCAACAAATCTTAACGTAATCAACAAAGCTCTGATCCATCAGCGTTTTTTTGATTTATACGATTTGGATTTAGTATTTGATCGTTTTGTTATTAAATTGGATTTGGTGTTTTTTGATTTTTTATTTTTTAAAACTGCTGGTTTTAATTTTGGTTTAGTTAATACCCTCTTTGTTTTACGTTTAGTATTTAAAGGTTTTGTTTTTTTTGTAGAAAGCTTATTAGATTTTTTAGCAGTTTTAACCTTAGCTTTCGCCATTGATGTTGTTTTTAATGTTGAAGTGACCTTGGCAACATTCTTGGTTTTTAATGCTGTTTTAAGTTTAGATTTAGGCTTAGTTTTAGCATGTTTTGAGGAGGCTTTTTTAATTGCTGATTTTAAAATTTCAGATTTGGTTGCTCGGTGTGATACCTTTGATGTTTGGGGTTTACGTTTGGCCTGCCTTAAATCTGCAGCTTCCTCGGCCTCTGCACGACGTATCGCATCAATTTCCAGAATAAACTCAGGTGCAATATCATCAGCAACTTCAAAATCCTTAATGGTTAAATCAAGATGTTCAATGTCACTCTCTAAAGCTGTTAATTCCATCTCTGCATCTAAAAACGTAATTCGTGAAACCAGTTCTGCAAAAATGGCATCAATGGAATCCATCCCGTTAATGGAGTGGTATTTTGCCTGTACAGCGTAGTATTTTTTAAGGGGTAAGGTTTTTGAGATATACTCCACAATTCGGCGGCGTATTACCTGTTCGTTTTGATCATCAGGGCGTCCGCTGTGTTGTCCGCGTAACAGCAAGCGTTTAATTAATTCGGTTTCATCAACTTCAAGTGATAATAATGCAACAATTCCTGTTCCCTTTTTTTGCAGCAAGTCATCAAGCGCTTCAGCTTGCGCCTGCGTTCTTGGAAAACCATCAAAAATAAAGCCTTTAGCATGCGGATGTGCATCCAAGCGATGCTCAATCATATCAATAACAAGTGCGTCAGAAACCAGTTCGCCGTGATCCATTATGGCTTTGGCTTTTAAACCCAGCGCTGTACCAGCAGCAATTTCTGATCGTAATAAATCGCCTGTGCTCAAATGAATTAAGCCGTACTTTTCAATCAGGCGTTGTGCCTGCGTGCCCTTTCCGGCGCCCGGAGGACCAAATAATACTAAATTTAATTTTTTTTCCATAATTATTTTTCTAGCTGATATAAGGCCGGTAAATTTCTGCCTTTGCCATTTACATCTAATCCGTATCCAATAACAAAAGCAGGTGCAATCTGTAAACCAAAATACAAAATTTGTAATCTACCTCGGTATGTGTCGGGCTTAAAAAAAAGCGTTGCTACGTCGCAGCTTAAAGCACCCATTTGAATTACTTTTTCATGAATTGCCATTAAGGTATTTCCGGTATCTACAATGTCTTCAATTATTATAACCGTTCTGTTTTGTAAATTCATATCCGGCTCTAATTCCCAAACCAAATTTTGTTGTGTGGTACCGGCGTAACTTTTAATTTTAATAAAACTAATATCCAGAGGAAAATCCAATTGACGTAAAAGATCTGCGGCAAATATAAAAGAACCGTTTAATACCACTAGCATTACAGGTGATTTATGAGAAAAATCACGTGTTATGTTATTAGCCATAGACCTTACAGCCGCTGCAATAGTGTCGGGTGCCAATAGTTTTACAAAACGTTTTTTATCTATTTCAATGTATTTGGCCAAGGAGCATTAAAGTTAAAGTTTTTTTAGACATTTGTGTGTGATAAAATCCGGAACGGATATAAATTTTGCGGCCCAGCTTTTAAAAAAAAACAAAGTTGTTGGTATTCCTACAGAAACCGTTTATGGACTTGCCGCAAATGCATACGCTGAAGAAGCCATTTTATCTGTTTTTAAAATTAAAAACAGACCCTTTTTTGATCCCCTTATTGTACATGTAAGTTGTATTAATCAGGTTAATGAAATTGCTCACTGGCACGATGAACGGTTAAAACGACTCGCCGAACATTTTTGGCCCGGTCCGCTTAGTTTATTGCTTCCAAAAAAAACTATAATACCCGATATAGTTACCAGCGGTTTATCACAGGTAGCTGTTCGTATGCCACAACATCCACTTTGTTTAGAATTGTTAAACCGTATAGCGTTTCCGTTAGCAGCACCAAGTGCTAATCCTTTTGGATACATAAGCCCCACAGAAGCCCAGCATGTTTTAGATCAGCTTAAAAGCCAAATAGATTATGTATTAGACGGTGGCCCATGCACTATAGGTCTTGAATCTAGTATAGTTGGAATAGAAAATAACCAACTTACGTTATTTCGTGCGGGAGGCATTTCATGTGAAGCCATAGAGCAGGTAGCTGGTACATTACACCTAAATACATCTAAAAGTGATAATCCCAAAACGCCGGGTCAGTTAAAAAGCCATTATGCCCCCCAAATACCCATGTATGCTGGTCCTTTAACAAAACTCTTAAAAAAGTGGGGCACTAAAAAAGTGGCATTGCTTTACACCGGCACAGAAAATTACAATGTTTATTTTAAATTTAACCTATCTCCTACGCATAATAATGATGAAATAGCGCGTAACATGTTTAGGGCATTTCGTGCAGCCGATCAAAGTGGTGCCGATGTCATTTTAATTTCGTTTGTAGAAAACACAGGGTTGGGAATGGCCATTAATGACAGAATTGCACGTGCAGTTATTAGGGATTAGTAATTACTAAAGGAAACGTTTTAGTTATGGTATGCTGCGTAAATAATATCCAATATACACCCGTTTCTAATGCATGTAAATTAATGGTAACCTGTCCTTGCGCCTGACCCTTTACTAAACAACGGCCATCAAGAGCATATAAACTATAATTAAAAAAATCTTCTGCTGGAGCACAGAGTGTGGCGCGTGAAACATCATTGCGGTATAATAGCTTTGGACCTGTGTTGGTTGATTCAGCAATAGTAACGGGCGCAGAAGCTGTATACCAAATGGGAGAACCTGCAATCCATTGTCCATCATTTTGTTTTACCTCTGTAAAATAATAATATTCAATTCCCGATTGTATGCCGTAATCGGTCCATTGTGTAATATCCGATTGGCGTTGAATATGAACAACCTGTGCATATTGTCCGGAAGGATCGTTTTTAAATCCTCGCCATATTTTTATACTGTCTGCCAATTCGCCATCACGATCAATATGTTGTACTGAAATACTTGGGTACACAGAACCAGAACAAATACTTCCCATAGGATTATTTTCAAGTGTAAAATGCAGTTCCGCATTGGGGTCGTCACTGCCATAAAAACGCATAGAACGCATTGCATCCATTATATCTTGTCGACTTAAAGTAGGCGCCATAACCACCAAGCGCCCGCCATTACTGCGTCCAAAATTAGTGTAGTGGTTATCATGATCGTACCCAATTCCCAAATGATAGCCCACATAGAGCAATCGCTTGAAGTAATCAAAATAATTTCCAAAAGAATAATCGTCATAATTTTGACTGGTACTAAAAGCCAAACCACTGCGTAATGGTAAACCTATAATAGCACTGTCATAGGCCGCATTATAAGGCGAATAGGCTAATGCGGTTGCTGCAGATGCACCGGTGCTAAAATCTGTTACATACGGATGGGCCAAATAACAAAACGCACCGGAAATATTTTTTACTTTTTTAAATAGTCCGTCATAATCGGATTTGGCATTAAAAATACTATAATTGGTACCCACCCCGGGAATTCCAATTTCCCAGCCCATTAATTGATTAACACCATAAACTAAAACATGCCCGTTATATGAGGAAGACACCCCCCATTCCATACCAAAAAGACACACAAACTGACCTTCTTGATTAGAGGCTGCCGCCATGTTTAATCCGTCCTGATATCTTGGTAATTTAAATCCGGGATTTCCGGGGCTTGAATAATGATTATGTTCAGATATTCCTAAAAAGTCGAAATTTTGAGAAAGTTTTGCAAACGCATAACTGCCAGAAGGATTTGAAACACCAGAAACAGAGGAATCTTTATTACCGTCACTAAACCCTGTATGCGCATGTAAATTTCCGTAGTAATGGTTTAAAACCTGTGCCAGTGAACCAGTATAAATTAAAATTGCATAAAACAGTAGTGTTTGTTTTTTCATGACTTAAAAATCATGGCGATGGCATAGGCATTAACCCCCTCGCCACGTCCAACGTAGCCCATTGCTTCGTTTGTAGTAGCCTTTACCGATAAAGAATCTTCTGAAATTTTTAACACAGGGCATAATAGCTTTCGCATTTGAGCCACATGGGGATTTACTTTTGGAGCTTCAAGACTTAAAGTGGCATCAATATTACCAATTGTATAACCGGCATTGCTAAGCATGTTCACAACCGCTTCCAATAAATATACGCTTGATATGTTTTGAAAGCGTGCATCGGTATTTGGAAAATGTAATCCTATATCACCCAAAGCTGCAGCGCCCAAAAGCGCATCACATATAGCATGAATTAAAACGTCCGCATCACTATGGCCTTGACATCCTTTGTCATAAGGAATATGAACGCCGCCTAAAATTAATGGCCTGTTTGCAACCAGTGGATGTACATCATAACCAAAACCTATGCGCGGAATACTCATGATTGAAAATTAATAGCATCTACTCCGGGGAGCGTTCCTTGTTCGATAAATTCAAGAAGTGCGCCACCACCTGTACTCACATAACTTACCATACTTGACAACTGGTATTTATTAATTGCAGCAACACTGTCGCCTCCACCTATTAACGAATAGGCACCGGCTTGAGTGGCTTTAACGATGGCTTCGGCAATGACCCGGGTACCGGTTTCAAATGCGCTCATTTCAAAAACACCCATAGGTCCGTTCCATAGTATGGTTTTAGAATTTTGAATGACCTTTGCAAACGCATCCATACTTTTTGGACCAATATCAAGACCCATCCATAAATCTGGTATTTCAAAACTGGATACCAATTGCGTGTTTGCATTTTGATCAAACGCGTCGGCAATACATGCGTCTGATGGCAAATGCAATTGAACCCCCTTTTGCTTTGCCAAATTAATTAACTCAAGGGCTGTGTCTAAACGGTCCTTTTCGCATAACGACGCCCCCGTTGCACCACCCATGGCTTTTATAAATGTAAACGCCATACCGCCACCAATAATAATATGCTGCGCACGGTTCATTAATTGCTGAATAATTAAAATTTTATCACTCACTTTTGCCCCACCAATAATTGCAGTTAAAGGTTTTTCAGCAAAATTTAAAACTTTAGAAATGCTTTCTACTTCGGCACTCATTAATAAACCCAAAGCTTTATGCGCCGTATTAAAAAAACGGGCTATAACAGCCGTTGAAGCATGTTCGCGATGCGCTGTACCAAAAGCATCATTAATATAAATATCCCCATGCCGACTTAATTGTTTAGCAAAATCTACATCACCACGTTCTTCTTGGGCATAAAACCTAAGATTTTCAAGTAAAATTACATTTCCGGGCTTTAAACTTTTTGTAATCTCAAACGCATCCCCTGAAATACAATCTTCAACAAATTGAATTTTATGCTCCAGCAGGGCCTCTAAGCAGGGCACAATATGTTTAAGTGAATATTTGGTGTTAGGACCTGTTTTGGGCCGCCCCAAATGACTCATTAAAACCAAGCTGCCGCCTTGATTTAAAATATATTTTAAAGTGGGGAGTGCCGCCCGAATTCGTGTTGTGTCGGCAACCTCAAATTGCGCATTCAAGGGCACATTAAAATCAACCCTAACTAAAACTCGTTTGTTTTTAATTTCAATATTTGAAATGGTATGCATCAGGGTTTAAAATTACAATTTAAAGCCTTGTCCAGGCGTATAATTTTAATAAAAAACGTATCTTGTAGCCATTATGAAACCTATTGCGTTGCTATGTATTTTTTTGGCTTTTCAATTTTCTGGATTTGCCGGTGATGGTGATAAAATTCCCTCAACCACTTTAAAAACTTTGGATGGAAAAAAAATAAATGCCAAGGATTTTTCAAATAATGGAAAACCCTTTATTATTAATTTTTGGGCTACGTGGTGTACCCCATGCAAGGCTGAACTCAACAATATAAATGAAGTATATTCAGAATGGCAAAATGAAACGGGCGTTAAAATTATTACCATTAGTATAGATGATCAGCGAAGTTCTGCCAAGGTTGCACCCTATGTTAAAAAACAAGGTTGGACCTATGAAGTTTATCTTGATGAAAACCAAGATTTTAAGCGCAATATGAATGTCAATAATCCGCCACAAACCTTTCTTGTGGATGGGCAAGGTAGAATTGTTTGGTCGCATACCGGATATGCTGAAGGCGAAGAAGCCCAGCTTATTGAACAGGTTCGTAAACTTTTAAAAGGCGAGGCTTTGTCGCATTAAATTTTTATTGAAAATGCGATTTAAATTTTTATTAAGCATTATTTCATTTCATGCATTAGTATTTCAGCTTTTTGCACAAACTACTGAAACTACTCAAGGTTCTGTACATGGTAACTTTCAAATAGATGGTCAGTATTATAATCCTGATAGTTTAATTGGAGCCCCAAAAGTTTCAGAACATTGGCTAAGCAATGCATATGGTTCTATTTTATATACGCAACAAAAGTTTTCTGCCGGTATTCGCTACGAAGCTTATAATAATGTGATGCAGGGATTTGACAGCCGCTATAAAGGGCAAGGTATAACCAACCGATTTGCCCGCTACCGAGATGATTTGCTGGATATAACCATTGGAAATATTTACGAGCAATTTGGAAACGGTTTAATTTTAAGAACCTATTATGAACCCGGATTGCTATACGACAATGCATTGGATGGCATTTCCATAATTTCAAATCCACTAAAAGGTATAACCTTAAAAGGATTAATGGGTAAACAACGTAGTTTTTTTACCATGGGATCCGGCATTGTGCGCGGTGTAGATGGCGAATTTGCACTTAATGATCTTTTTGATTCATTAATGACCAACTGGAACACACGCGTAAATCTAGGTTTTAGCTTTGTAAGTAAATTTCAAGCCGATGAAGATCCTGATTTTATTTTACCTGAAAATGTTGGTGCTTACAGCGGGCGTATTCAAATTAATTCTGGTGATTTTGTATTTACCGGCGAATATGCACAAAAAGAAAATGACCCAAGTGCTACCAATAAAGTTCAGGTTGGGGGTAAAACCTATTACAGTTATAAAAAAGGCGAGGCGCTGTTTTTATCTTCCTCGTATGCCAAAAACGGATTTTCATTGCTGTTACAGGCAAAACGTATTGACAACATGGATTTTCGAAGCGATCGGAATGCCGGTTTACAAAATTTATTAATTAATTACTTGCCTGCCACAACGCGGCAGCACACCTACTTGATGTTAGCCTTTAATCCATATGCCACACAGCCCTTAGGCGAGGCGGGTGGAATGGCAGAATTGCAATATAAATTTAAAAAAGGAAGTCTGCTGGGCGGTGCCTATGGTACCGATATTACGTTTAATTATTCGTATGCCGCGGGATTAAAAAAACAGCATGTAAATGACAGCGCCACGCATTTAACGCTTTACAAAACATCGTATGCCGAAATTGGAAAAGAATACTACCATGATTTTTTTGTGGAAATCAATAAAAAATTTTCTGCTCAATGGAAAGGTACTTTTTTATATGCCAATCAGTTTTATAACCGAAACATGGTACAATTCGGAAGTCCATTTGCGGGGTATCAAGATATATCAGCAGATATCGTTGTGGCAGATGTTACCTGGAAGTACAAAAGCGGTTCTGCTCTGCGCATGGAGGCACAAGCCTTTATTACAAAAAATAAAAGCAATCCCAATGCCGGTAGTTGGGCCACAGGTTTGGTGGAATGGACTCCGCAACGGCACTTTTTTATTGCAGTTTTAGATCAGTATAATTATAGTAATCCCGATGCTTCTAAAATTACAAGTACGTTTAAGCAAAATGCCGTTACCGAGTTGCTGGATATTACAGGACTTGATTCCTGGCGCGGACAACTTAATTTGCATTACTTTTTGTTAAGTACCGGTTATACAAAAGGTGCGCATCGCATTGCACTCAATTTTGGAAAACAGCGTGCGGGCATTTTTTGTGTAGGTGGTGTTTGCCGAAATGTGCCGGCATCCAACGGAATTTCCATTTCAATAACCAGTAGCTTTTAGATTATGTACTACCGCTCATTTCTTTTTAGTGTATGTGTTTTAATATGTGCCTGCGATAAAATTGAATACCCCGTTGAGAAAAAAAACAACGTTCAGGGATCAACTTTTATAGAAAAAAATAATTTAAATTATAGTAACGCTAAAAAGGTGTTACTTGAAGATTATACCGGACACACGTGCGGAAACTGCCCACCGGCTGCTGAAATAGCTGAACAATTGGCTACAACTTACGGATCAAGCGTTGTTGTGCTTGCTGTACATGCCGGTTTTTTTTCACGTATTAAACTCCCGGATTATCCTGTAACCTATACCAGCACCGCAGGAAACGACTGGGATGGAAATTCAGGTTTTGGTGTAAGTGCCGTTGGTAATCCAAACGGCATGGTAAACCGAAAAGATTTTGGTGGTGGTAGAATTCAAAAAGAAAGTAATTGGAGTAGTTTGGTAAACACAGCATTAAAATCGCCTTTTTTAATAAAACTAGATCTTTTTACTAGTTATGATTCAACTGTAAGAGCTTTAAATACACGTGTAAAAGCCACCTTTAAGGCCTCATATCCAAATCCAACTAAATTATGTTTGATTTTGTATGAAGATCATATTTTTGGGGCTCAAACCGATTATCGAAAATCTCCTGATTTGGTTTCTAATTATGAATTTAATCATGTACTAAGAGGTAGTATCAATGGCTCCTGGGGCTCGGATCTCAGCACTAAAGCAACATCATTAGGAGATACCATGAGTGTAAGCACTATAAATTTTAGAATAAAACCTGAATATAAAGACCGTCACATTGTAGTTGTGGCAATTGCTTACGATGCCATAAGCCGCGAGGTATTGCAGGTTGATAAGCTAAAAATCCGAGATTAGTATTGTTCTTTGGCGTTAGGAAATTTTTGTTGCCTAACCTCTTGGCAATATGAGGCAATGGCATTACTCATGTCTTCTTTTAAATTTAAATACCGTCTTAAAAATCTGGGGCTAAACTCTTGTGTCATGCCTAGCATATCATGAGTAACTAATACTTGGCCATCAACTCCCCCGCCGGCGCCAATACCAATTACCGGAATATGTAGTGAATTAGCTACCTGTGTGGCCAGTTTTGCAGGTATTTTTTCAAGTACAATGGCAAAACAGCCATAGCTTTCTAGCGCCTGAGCATCTTCAAGTAATCGGGCTGCTTCAGATTCATTTTGTGCACGTACAGAATAGGTTCCAAATTTGTATATGCTTTGTGGCGTTAAACCCAGATGTCCCATTACCGGTATTCCGGCAGTTAAAATACGCTCAATACTATCTTTAAGTTCTTTTCCGCCCTCAAGTTTTACTGCATGCGCCCCACTCTCTTTCATAATTCGAATAGCAGAATTCAATGCCTCTTTAGAGTTTGCCTGATAGGTTCCAAACGGTAAATCAACAACTACCAACGCACGGTCAACGGCACGAATTACACTTGACGCATGATAAATCATATGATCCAATGTGATGGGCAAAGTTGTTTCATGGCCTGCCATTACATTACTCGCACTATCACCTACTAAAATCACATCTATTCCCGATTGATCAATTATTTTAGCCATCGTATAATCGTAGGCAGTTAACATGGCTATTTTTTCGCCACGCTTTTTCATTTCAGTTAAAACATGGGTGGTAATTTTTTTAGGCTTTTTAGTTGTTGGCATTTTAGTAATTAAAGCTTCTTACGCTGTATATATAACAGCCTGCCCTTTGTTTATAATAGTTTATAGAGTGTTTAAACAAGGCTTAGTATTGTGAGAATCCCTGACGCTCACTAATACGGTGTTCAATAAGTAATCCCACACATGCAGAATTAGCACTTTTAGAATCTGATTTTTCTGCAGCACCTTTTGGAACTGTAACTTCAATTAATAACTGACGGGTGCTTGCACTTTGAAACTCAAACACTTGTACACCTTCCGATTTAAGATTATCAAATAATAACTCATTGGTTCTTACATCAAAAATTTTGTAATTTACTTTATCTCCTATAACCGTTTCGCAACATACAGAAATTCTATAATCCATTCCTTTATAAATAACGCAGCGTAACTTTGAGACATCTCCCTGCTTAAATAAACCGCTTTTACTTTGGGCATTGTACTGCCATTCTTTACCGGTAGTTTTAGTATTTACCTTACAATGTTTTTTGTGAAAATCTGTACATGCACTGGATTGGGCATTTATATTAAACGACAAAATTAGTAGTGTAAAAAAAATTACAATTTTCATATATCCATTAATTAATGTGGGTGTATTTATTACGTAAGGAGCTAATTTCAGCTGCAATTTCTTTAAAATTAGTTGCAGTAATAACTAATTGTTTTTGTTGCGTACCGCCTAAAACGGTAGTTCCTGAAGAGGACTTAACTGAAGGAATTTCTTTTTCTTCAATTTTTTGAAAAATTTTGTAAAGGTTCTCAAGATCTGTTCGTGTATTGTCAACCATACTGTTACCTGTATGCTTTTTCATATAGTCTATTATATTTTCTAAAGCATACTTTTGATCGGCAATGCGTTCGGAGGCTGGGCTCTGGGCTTTAAAATTTACCAAATTACAAGCAATGTGCATGCTTTCAATCCAACCGCCAGCCATAATTAGGGCAATTGTAGGTCCTTGTTTAGAATTTTCTAAAGCAGAAAAAGATGTAAAATAAATATCATCTGTAATAACTGAAAGCGAATCGGATTTAGATACATTAGATTCAAGACGTTTTAATTGGTCGTTTGAAATGGCTGAAGACAAACCCATTTGATCTCCTAATTGTTTTACTGTTTTAAAATACTTTAAAGTTTCAGAGCCAATTTCAAAAACACTGCAATAGCTTAAATCACAACTGTATATGCCAAAATTTAATGCCTTTTGAGAAGCTTCATTATATGCATTTAAATTAGCAGTTGGATTTAAAAAACTGGTGTTTTTATTGGTTTTACCTCCTAAAATTTTTATAAACTGTAACATTTCACCCGGTGAAGGCACCTGTATGTCGGGACCCTGAGTGCTTGAAGTGCTTTCTGTTACAGTTGTTTCAGTGCCGCTGGCTTCCATTAAAGCCTCATCATTTGAGGCGCCTCCGCAAGACTGAAGACTCATAAGTGCAGTAAATACTGCACAAAACATAAAACTAATTTTTATTTTTTTTATAGTTTTCATATTTTTTTAATTACTGTTTTATAAGATTGGAAACCAGTTTTGCAGCTTCATGAAATTCAACTGCTGAATATACTTTAAGGCCAGATTCGTCAATTAGTTTTTTGGCTAAATCGGCATTAGTACCCTGCAGTCTTACAATTATTGGAACCTGAATATTTCCCATATTTTTATAAGCATCCACAACGCCTTGTGCAACCCGGTCACAACGAACTATGCCACCAAAAATATTTACTAATATGGCTTTAACATTTGTGTCTTTGAGGATGATTCGAAACGCCTTTTCAACCCGTTCAGCATTTGCTGTTCCGCCAACATCTAAAAAATTAGCAGGCTCACCGCCACTCAGTTTAATCAAATCCATTGTGGCCATAGCTAATCCGGCACCATTAACCATACAGCCTACATTACCTTCTAATTTTACATAATTAAGCTCGGCATTTTTGGCCTCAACATCTGTGGGATCTTCTTCCGTAATGTCCCTTAATGCTGCGAAATTAGGATGACGGTACAATGCATTGTCATCAAATGAAACTTTACTGTCTACTGCAATTATTCGGTCATCACTCGTTTTTAATACCGGATTAATTTCAAATAGCGCGGCATCAATTTCAGAATATGCCGTATATAAGGCGGTAACAAACTGAACCATTTGTTTAAAAGCATTGCCGCTTAAGCCCAAATTAAATGCAATTTTACGTGCCTGAAAAGCTTGCAGGCCAATAGCTGGATGTATGGGTTCTCTCCATATTTTATCTGGAGTTGTTTCAGCAACATGCTCAATGTCCATGCCACCTTCTGTACTGTATACAATTGTATTACAGCCTTTAGCACGATCAAGCAAAACACTCATATAAAATTCCTGATGCTTTGAAGGACCGGGATAATAAACATCCTGCGCAATTAAAACCTTATTTACTTTTTTTCCCTTTGGCCCCGTTTGAGGAGTAATCAATTGCATGCCTAAAATTTGTGAAGCCCGCTCTTTTACTTCAGCAGTATTTTTTGCCAATTTAACTCCACCCCCTTTACCTCTGCCCCCGGCATGAATTTGCGCTTTAACCACTACCCAATCGCTATTGTATTGCGATTTCATTATTTGTGCAGCTTCAACAGCTTGCTCAACCGTTTCAGCTAAAATGCCTTCTTGAATGGAAACCCCAAAAGATTTTAAAATTGCCTTTCCTTGATACTCGTGTATATTCATGTTGCGCGTTAATTACTCTTTTCGAACCAAGCTAATGGTACCTTTTTGTTGAGGTATAGCTACATTGTCTATACCCTTTAAATCTAATACATACATGTAAACACCGGCAGGTAAGGCTTTGGCATTGCCTTCTGTACCGTTCCAAAAAATATTGGCATTTCCATTGTCATCATGGCTTTCTGCTTTATATACTACATTACCAACACGATCGTAAATTACAGCATTTACATGTGTTATACCCGAAACGTTGGTTAGGTAATATACATCGTTTATACCATCATTATCCGGCGTAAAAATATTAGGAATTGAATAACTCACAGCTGATTCAATTGTAATAATAACTGTTGACGAGGCTAAACATTTTCCGCGTCCTGAATACGCAACTACGGTGTAAACTCCCGGCGCTGAATATGTTACCGCAGGAGATTGCAGTACATCTGTTGTGGTGGGCACTCCACCTGATGCTGTACCACTAACTACACCCGTAATGAGCGTTGTGTTTGATCCAATGCCAAACTGCCATTTAGTAGTTATGCTCGATGTAATTAAACCGGCTGCTGCGTTATTTTTAAAAGTAATGGTTTTAGGCGCAAAATCTTTTATAGTAGAAGGTGTAAATCCGGCCGACATGGTACCGTTACGCACTGTAAATACTTTTGAAGGTGCCAAGCATCCGGTTACTGCATTTTCAACTGTTAGTGTGAAATCACCCGTTGAAGTTATTGTAGGGTTTAATGCCGAGAAGCTACTCATTAATCCTCCTGTTGGTGCAGTCCATGTGTAAGAACCGGCGCCGGAAACACTGGCTACAGTTGGTGTTACTACCACTCCGTTTTCACCACATTCAATATTAAAGGCTGTTACCGATGCTATAATGGTGGGGTAAATGCTTCCATCTCCCACAGAAAGTGTGGTGTATGACACACAGCCATTATTTAAATCTTTAGCCATTAAGGTGTAATCTCCAACCGTATATGCCGAATAGGTTGAACTTGAACCCAATGAAGGTTGAGGAGTTGGTCCGGTCCAAACATGGCCTTCTACAGGTTGTGAAATTGTAAAAATAGAGTTTGGAGGAATATTTGTTGTACTTTGATTGGTAAGAGTAATTGTAGGGTTTTTACAAGTAAGACTGTTTACACCAATGGCAGATATCAATGCCTTAGGCGGATATATATTTTGATATATTGCCAGTGTAGTAGTTGACTTGCATAAACTGCTATTATCGGTAAGCGTTAATGTATAGATTTTAAGTGGCGATAACGAGGGTGCCAATGTGGTATTATTACTAACTAGTAAAGTATGTGTCGCCACGTTTACAGGGTTTCCTGAATTTCCAAGATAGGTCCATGCATTTGAAATATTTGGAGTTTCTGATAAATAATCCAAAATGGTTGAAGTAGAATCGCAGGTTAATATTTTTCGAGGAACAATTACAGAATCTATGCTGGGCGCAATGGTATTTAATAGCACCGCAAATGTAACTCGTGAGTCGCAATTTGAACCATTGTCACGTACTACTGCCATCCACATGCCCGGAATATTAATGGTTTGTGTTATGCCGGTAGCATTAAGCGGTCCATTGGGCAATACGGTATTGCCTCCAGGTGCAATCCATGTATAAGACAATGGTGCACCCGGCGTGGGGTTTGATTGAGCATTTAAAATATTTATGGTAGTAACACTTTTAGTTGAACAACCTAAAGTAAAATTTGAATTGCTTTGCAAGGTATATGTGGGCAAATTAGCACCATTAAATCCTACTGTAAACGTTTTTGTAGTAGAACACCCATTGGCATTATTAAATAAAATATAAGTATATGTAGATGTTGCGTTTATACCAGAGGGTGGTACAAAGGGCACTACATTTAAATTAGAATTAAAAGGCGTTCCGCCCCCCGGTGGAATTACAGAATGTGTAATGTTTACACTGGGATTTATTGCCGTTAAAGTAACCTGCTGCAATGATACCGAACAGGTTACATTTTGAAAGGTTGGAGAGAGGGCAGATTGCGGGGCTGTGGTATTTATCCCTACTGAAATGGTTTTAGTAAGCGTACAGCTACCTGAGCCCTGAGCCGTAATAGTGAGTGTGCCCACATTAGAATAGGTTAGCGCTACGGCTGTGCCCACAAATGGAGCTAAACTAAGCGATTGCCAGGTATACGAATTACTTGCCGCTCCAGCAACAGCAATTGTAGGATTAGGCTGTGCGCAAGTTAAAGATACAGTGGTTAAGTTCGGTACTATTGAAAACGTTACAGGTGAAGATGCATTGTTTATGGTAAATTGATATGCTGCTGAACAAGAACCGGCTGCTACTACAACATCATAGGTGCCAGGGGCAATGCCCCCAGTAAAAGAAAGTGCCGGATTATTTATACATTGAGTGCCAGTTGGTACACCCGCGTACATAGAATAAGTTTGTGCAACACATTGTCCAAGCCATGTTAAAGAGTATTGGGGGGTTGGGTTGGTATTGGGGTAAAAATTAACTCCAAAAGCTACGCCGTTAGTGGGACTTCCTGTACAGCCCAATTGAACAATAGTTGGTGAGGCAATACTGGGCTGGGGATTAACTGTTATTGTACGTATTGACACCTGTACTGTGGAGGTATTGCTTGCCGTACCCGCAGTGAGTATGGTATAAGTTGTTGTTATGGTGGGTGAAACTATAAATGAGGTAAGCGTACCTGAAATCGTTGCTCCTCCTGGGTTTAAGGTGTGGCCTGTTATATTGGTAAGTGTAGAGGTTGGGGTTATAGCAATTGTATTTCCTGCACAAATACTTTGTGCCTGAATTTTAAACCCTGTTAAAATAATGAGCGTTAAAATTATTTTTTTCATAGTTCTGTAATAAATACCGCCCCATTTGGGGCGGTTTAAATTTAATAAATAAGTTTGAGATTAGCGGGTCAAAGTAATTGTTCCTTTAATATCGGTATCTGACTTGCCATCTGCTTTAGTTGCCTGTAATATATAAAAATAGGTTCCGGCTGGAAGTTCTGTACCGGAAGGTGTTTTTCCATCCCATATAATCTCCTTATCATTTCCAATTTCCGATTTGTTTTGATAAACTATATTACCTGTTCGGTCAAAAATAACGATTTTGAGACTTTTCATATTTAACGAACGTATGAAAAACACATCGTTTACACCATCATTATTGGGCGTAAAAATATTAGGCACAGTATAGGAAGATGCAGCGTCTACAACTATTATTTTTTGCGTACTGGCCAAACATGAACCTTTACTGGAATATACAGTTATAGTATATGTACCAGGAGAATTATAGGTGGTACTAGTACTGGAATTATAACTAAATGTGGCACTACTACCATTACCGTAGTTTATAATTGAGGCGATTTTAGAAGTGTCGCCAGCTCCTGTTGAAGCCAGGTTTTTGATGTCTATTGTTAGTGGTGCAGTACCTTTTAAGGTGTTTACTGTTAAACTCGCAGTCATATTATTATTAGTTGTTACGTCCCCTTCGGCATTAATAATACATCCTGAAGTTAAATTTTCAATTAGCACGGGGTAGGTTCCAGGCAAATTGGTAATTAAAAACGGTTTTCCGTTTAAGGTTGAAGTTTCTGCACCAGACACCGGCGTCCATGTATATGAAAGCGGGTCTGTAGTAGCACTGGTAACTACCAACGAAATAGTGGCATCTTTTCCACAATCTAAAACAGCTTTTACATCCGTTGATTCAAATTGCGGGAAAATAAAGCCATCCTTTATTTCAATTACACCATCCGCCACACAGCCATTATTTAAATCCTTTGCTGTTATTGTATAGGTGCCTGGATATTGGGCGGTATACGTTGTACTTGCTCCAAGTGAATTGGAAGGCGGTGGGCCCATCCAAACATAACCAATTACAGGCAAGGTTGGCGGCAGCAAGGGCGGTGTATTTGCTGGTATTTTAGTTTTGCTGTTATTGGTAAGTACTAACGTGGGATTTTTACAAGACAAGGTATTAAAGGGACTCACAATACTGGCTGAAGGTGTAAATATATTTTGGTAAATATTTAAAGTACGTGTGGTAATACACAAATTACTGTTGTCTTTTAAAGCTATAGTATATGTGTTTATTAAAATTGTGTTAGGCTTTGTAAAATCAGCACTTACCGTTATGGAATTGCTTTGGAGCACATTGGTTTGATAACTCCACTCTGATGTGATGTTAGGTGTTATACTGATGGCCTTGATGTCAACAGAAGGGGTGTCACATGTTAAAATAATACGCGGTACTAAAAGCGTATCCAAACTAGGTCCGAATTTATTGTCAATTACAGTAAAGGGAAGCTTGGTTGTACAACCTCCTACATTAGCACGCACAACGGCTGTCCAGGTGCCTGCTGCATTAACGGTAAACTGATTGTTTGGAGATAAATTTCCTGCAGGTAATACAGATGAAGTTGGGGGACCCTGAATGGTATAAGTTACAGGGCCGCCACCCGCATTTCCATTAACTAATTGAATGGTAGCAACGCTTTTAGTTGAACAACCCAATGTAAAATTTTGAGGACTGACTAAACCAAAAGTTGGAAAAATATCATTTGAACTAACTGTAAATTGTTTAGTAGTTGTACAACCATTATTGCCATTTACAGAAACTAATGTATACACACCTGGAGAGCCTGGAGGATAAGTGCTTGGCAGGGTTTGACTCACAAAACTTCCACCCAAAGGTGTTAAGATTATATTGGATACATTGGTATTAAGATTTGATACATTAACAGTTATATTACTAACTGCCGTATTAGAACAGGTAATGTTTTGAAAGGTGGGTGTTAAAGCCACATTTGGGGTAGTTGTATTTGAAACAACAACCAAAGTACGCGTTGCCGGACAAAGTGTATTTGGATCCATTCCGGTGATAATATACGTTCCGGGTAATGTAATTTGAGCATTTTGGGTAAAGAAATTTGCTGCCCCAGACTGCCAAGTAAATGATAATGCTCCGTTATTGTAATTATAATTAGTTGATGCTAAAGCGTCAAGTGTTGGACTGTTACAGGTTAAGCTTGCCGTTTGAAGTAAAGCACTTGTGATATTGTTAACAATATTAAATGTAGGTGTAGGCGGTGCGGCATTAATGCCAACCGTAGCGCTTACTTTACAACCTAAAGGATCTTGCGCAGAAACTACCACATAATTTGTGGTATTGGGTGCAGCAGGAATGGTATATGTGCCGTTTAAAATCCCCTGGGCCGTTGTTGTGGCATTTGCTGCTGGCAACCAGGTAACGTTTGAGGGCGTAGATGCGGATCCCGCAGGTGTGACTGAAACCACAGCTTTTGTTGAATTACAAGTGGCCTGCTGCACAGAAGCATATAATAATGGAGCTGGTGTAATAGTACTTGCTACAACACGCGTAATAGGCACGCAAGCACCGGGAGGTGACATTATGAGTGTATAATTAGCAGAAATATTTGAAACAAAACACTGATTTGTGTAGGAAGGTACCTGATAAGACTGTGGTACATTTGGACCTGCCCAAGAATATGGACCAAGGCCCGGCTGCGCACAGATTGTGGCGCCTGCAGCACCACAAGTAGGAACCGTAACCGTGCCTGAGCCTGCAGCATAAGGACTTCCATTGCCATAAATGGTCATTGGACCACACTGTGCATCAAAGTACACATATCCAAAATGACCACCGGCGGTACAATCTGAGGTAGTAATTTCGATTTGTACAGTTTGACCTAAATAGGGAGTTAAATCAAGTGAACTGATTTGCCATTTATTAAATATTAAACCGGATGTTAAAGTAGCCGGATTTCCGCTTTGAGTTTGTAAAAAGTTAATTCCGTTATTGGTGTTTGAACAGGCAGAGCTTAAGGCTGAGGCTGTAAATTGCGGACATGGAATTGCGGTTAAGCTGTTATTTGCTCCCACAGTATATAATGTAATTTTGAAAGCCCCAGCATCACAACAACCGTGCCCGGTGCTGAATACAGAAATAAAAGCAAACTGGAATACAGCATTTGTTGGCGAAACAGAAAAGGTTTTTGTTAATCGTGCCATAGAATAATTATTTTGGTTGCTGTTTATGCGAATAAACTTACTTCCAAACATACCTTGGGCAATTTGAGGATTTGCGGCATTAGCGGCAGCAGGTGCCGGTGTTGAACCAAATACAGAATAAATGGGATAAAAACTACCAATTGTCGGATCAACGGTACCCGTTGGCGCATCTATAAGTTCACACTCTAAAGGTGCATTGGGACAACAGCCAAATTGATTACATGAATTGGATCCAGATTGAAGCGTATGTGAACCACCGCTGACAACCCAACCCTGTATTTGATTGGTAGTAGAAATTACGGCTCCTGTAGCAGCTTCAAAATCTTCGTTATCACAACCCGGGAAACCATCATGCGCGCCTCATGAATATACCCTCCTACCCTGTTGGGTTTGGGATTGTTTTTAGTTAAATTGAATTTATCGTTTATAAATTGGCGTTTTAGCTGATACATGCGCACTTTTAATTCTGAACCTAAAAATTGTTCTTGGATGGCATTTAATCGGGCTGCAGTTTCATCAAAACCTTGTAATGAATCTTTATCAAATGCATAATATACAAATGGAGGCGGAACAAAATTTAAATTTTGGGCCTTAAAGGATCCTGTTATGATAAAGAGGCAAACAGAAAATAGTATTAGAGTTCTTGATTTCATAAGTTTCAAATATAATAATTTTAACGCATTTTAGCAATTTGATACAATTATCATGCCAATTACATAAATTTATATAATTTTAACAATTAATTTATTGATTTAAAGCGCTTATTTTTGAATTTCTAATATGAATACACTTTTAGCACATCAAACCTGTTTAATTACCGGAGCAAGCAGGGGTATTGGCAAGGGCATAGCTGAGTTATTTGCAAAATACGGTTGTAACATTGCCTTTACGTATAGACATTCTGTTGATTCTGCGCTTGAACTGGAACACGCGTTGCAACAATTTGGCATTAAAGCCAAAGGATATCAAAGTGATTGCAGTCGATTTGAGGAAGCTGAAAATGTTGTAAATCAAGTTGTTAATGATTTTGGTGGTTTAAACATACTTATAAATAATGCCGGAATTACCAAAGATGGATTATTACTGAGAATGACCGAAGCGCAATGGGATGAGGTTTTAAACACCAATTTAAAGTCTGTATTTGCCTTAACAAAGGCTGCTCAAAAACCTATGCTTAAGGCCAAGCATGGATCTATAATCAACATTAGTTCTTTTGTTGGCGTACGTGGAAATGCCGGCCAATCGAATTATGCAGCTTCTAAAGCCGGCATCATAGGATTTACAAAGTCTATTGCCCAGGAATTGGGCTCTAGAAATATCCGCTGTAATGCTATAGCGCCCGGATTTATTGCCACAGAAATGACCGGAGCGCTTAATGCAGAAATGACACAGCAATGGATTGAACAAATTCCTTTAAAACGCAGCGGAACCGTAAACGATGTTGCACAGGCCTGTTTATTTTTAGCCTCAGATTTAAGCAGTTATATTACCGGGCAATGCCTTTCGGTATGCGGAGGTATGCTTACCTGAATCTGGTTAAGACATTGTAAAGATGGGACTGTTTTATCCCGAGTTGTGGATTCCAATTTCAATTTTAGCTGCTCTTGGTTTTGCAGCTTGGTCTTATTTTCCACTTTATAAAATACATAATCCAAGGTGGCAGGTATTAGTTTTATATGTACTTCGAAGTTTTGCAGCGTTTTTAATTTGCGTTTTATTAGCTCATATTTTTATTTCTCATTGGCGTAATTTTTATGAAAAACCTGTTTTGTGGGTGGCAGTAGACCGCTCTAAATCAATGACTTCTGGCGCTGACAGCCAATGGTGTAAAACCGAGTTGCCGCGTATACTAAAATCCTTACAGGCACAAACTGATGTTGACTGCAGAATGATAGGATTTGGTGACGGTGTTAAATTAGATAGCATAGGTGATTTTAAAGATTCTAAAACCAATTTGCAGCAGGTATTTCAATATTTAGATCAAGCGCCTGAACAAACACCAAAGCAACTTTTGATTATTAGTGATGGTATTTATAATGATGGCGGTGATCCACGAATAGAGGCCTCGCGTTCATTGGCTCAAATTGATTGTATAGGCATAGGAGATACGGCCTTATACCCCGATGCATGGGTTTCACATGTGATATGCAACCGCACTGCAAAAACACAAAACACATTTAATGTTGAAGCAGAATTTAGACTAACTGAAGGACTTTCTTCAAGAGCCGAAATAAGTTTATGGGAAAACCAACTCTTAAGAGGCCGAAGTATATGTAATCTTGTGCCGGGACAACGCTATGCAAAGGTTTCATTTTCGGTTTTTGAGACGCTTGCCGGAATGCATAATTATACTGTTAAAATAAATCCGCTACCCGGCGAACAAAAGCTTTTTAATAACCAATACGCATTTTCAGTAAATATAATTGACACCCGACTAAATGTTATTTTAGCGTATCAAGCGCCACATCCGGATATTCCCGTCTTAGCCGAATGGTTTAAACAAAGTGATGGTATGGCGTTTTCGGCAGTTCCCGCTAAAGCACTTAGTACGGATATGCTAAAGGGGAAATTAATTCTGTTTCACGGATTTAACACCCTATCACACCCTTTAATGGAGTATTGCAAAAAAAATGGCATTCCGTATTGGGAAATGTTATGTAACGAACCTGCACAACCTCCGGTAATGGCTGAAGTATTTTTAAATCCTGGATTTAAGGCTTTTCAAATTCCAAATTCAAAAACAACCATAACATCAATATTAGATCCCGTAGTGTATATAACACCCAAAAATTCATCAGATATTTTAAATGCTCAGGTCATTTTGAACGCACAGTTTCAAAATCAATTGATACCGGTAATGTATTTTACACGTGCGCAAAATGTACTAAGGGGTCATTTAAACATAGACGGAATTTGGAAATGGTCTGTTCAGGAAGGATTTAAACATGAAGGCTCTACCTTATTACGCAATTTGTTTTTACAAGCCTTTCAGTATAGCGCACTCAGTATTAGAAACGAGCGCTTTACCTTACATATTCCTAATAACCTGAATACATTTGAAAACATTGAATTTAATGCTGAAGTATACGATCGTGTTTATAATTTTTATTCGGATGCTGACATCACTTTAGATATTGGCAATGCCGCAGGAAAACATACCATTCGCTTAATGCCTTATAATAGCCAGTATGTTGGTGGTATATCTGCATTAGCGGCGGGACAGTATACCTATTTGGCGAAAGCGCAATGTGCCGATACGCTCTACACAAAACAAGGGTCATTAACTGTTTATGAACAGGCCCGCGAAATGCAAAATTTACAAGCAGATCTGTCCATGCTTAGACAATTAGCGGCTTATAAAAATGGGTTTTCATTGCACCATCCACCAGCAGAAACTTTTATGTCGTATTGGAATGCACACAGATCCTTTAAACCTGTAATGCACACGCTTGAAAGCGAACATCAATTAATTGATTTTAAAATATTTGGTATTATTTTACTTGGTATTTTAATAAGCGAATGGATTCTTAGAAAAAAATGGTTGATTATATAATTTATACCTCTTTTTAAAGTAACTTGCCGCATGCAAAACCCCATTTTAAGGTTCGATAATACAAAACGTGAGTTTTATACAACATTAAGAAAACGTGTTGATCAGTATTTTTCAAGTCAGCACACCAAAAAAACAGGCACCCCCTCACTTTATGTTAAATCGGTATTAATGCTGTGTATCTATTTGATGCCCATGGTCTTGTTATCGTATTTTAACATTACGTCGTTTTGGTTTATTATTTTTTTAGCACTGATTTGCGGCTCAGGCATGGCCGGCATAGGACTTTGTGTTATGCATGATGCCAACCACCACAGTTTTTCATCCTCTAAATTAATTAACCGCCTGGTTGGTTATATAAGTATGATATTTCTTGGGGGCTTTGCCCTAAACTGGAGAATTCAGCATAATGTTATTCACCACACCTATACAAATATTCCGGGATATGACGAGGATATTGATCCGCCCTCGCCCCTATTACGCTTTGAACCCGAAAGTAAATTACGATGGTTTCATAAAGCACAATGGCTATATGCATGGATTTTATATGGACTCATGACGCTTTCATGGTACATTACAAAAGACTTTAAACAACTCATTAGATATCATAAAAAGGGGTTATTAGCTACAGAGCAAAAAACATTTACGGTTGAATTTATAAAATTGATTATAAATAAAATTTTATACACATGCTTTATTCTTTCGCCATTTATGTTTAACCCACAACTCACATTTGGACTTTGGTTTTTATTTTTTCTTATTACACATTTTACTGCCGGGGCCATTTTAGCACTTATTTTTCAAAGCGCGCATGTAGTAACGCCTGCTGCATACCCTATGCCTTCTGATGCAGGTCAAATGGAGCGTTCTTGGGCTGAGCATCAACTTGCAACAACTGCCAATTTTTCACCCAAAAGCAAGTGGTTTTCTTGGCTCATTGGGGGTTTAAATTATCAAATTGAACATCATTTATTTCCTAATATTTCGCATGTGCATTATTCTAAAATTGCACCTATAGTAATTGAAACTGCAAAAGAATTCAATTTAAGCTATCATCAATTTAAAAGCTTTGGTGCAGCACTTATATCACATCAAAAAATGCTTTGGTCTTTAGGACGGGCTTAGTTTGAATTGAAGTAAAGTTGTTTCATGGTTTCAAAAACCGGCCAATCGTTATAATGCCAGTTTTTTATAACCTTAGCTTGTTTTAGCAGCATTAATCCTGGATTGCTTCGTATCATCGTTTTTAATACTATGGCGTCGCATATTACAACCGGCAAGGTGTTTAATTGGTGCTGCTTTAAAAACGACTTAACATCCTGTTGAGCGCTTGAAGTTATGAGGTACAGCGGAACTTGTGCTTGATTAGACAGCTTTTTAAAATCTGATATGGTTTGCCAAAGCGTCGCTGTGTTTTGTGTTTTAGTGATATCATAAGCAATTATCCAAAGTTTATAGCCGGGACTTTTTAGCAAGGAGTCTGTAAGATCTTGGCCATCTAATGCGCTTAGGGTTAGGTCGGTAATCAAGGGGGGGTTTACGGCTTCTTTTACAAGTTTATTTTCTGTAGCGTGCCAGGTCCAGGTTAAAGTATCTTCCCAAATTTTAGAGGCCATAAATTCATTTTGGGTAAACGCACGTAATTGACCTGTTTTGGTATTTTTATATACCAAGCGGCTTTCGTACACAGGATCTTGATACCCTGGTCCTTTTTTCATGTTTTCAATAATATTCATGCCCGGTGCATAGGCCCGAAAATCAAAAACAGGTAAGTGCCTGTATGTATACAACGGAAATCCAATTGAAAGTAAACATAGTAAAGCTGTTACTGAATACAGAAGCATGGGTTGCATTAAAGGCTGTAAAAGTTTTTCACCTGAAAATAACAGTGTTATCAAAACTAACAGTACAATGTCTTTCCAAAAACTTTCCCAAGGTTTTAATTTTAAAAAATCTCCAAAACATCCGCAATGCGTAACTTTATTATAACAAGCAGAATAAAAAGTGAGGAATGTAAAAAATACAATTTGTGCCAGTAAAAGCCAAAGCGTTAATTTGATTTTAAAACCTAAAATAAGTGTAAGACCCAAAATCATTTCAACCGCACATAAGGCTATGGCCATAACCAGTGAGCCTTTACCGATATAGGCAAAGAGTGTCCATCCGGTATCGTGTTGAAATACTTCAAAGTACTCTTCAAGTTTATAGCTAAATCCCAGGGTATCATTTGCTTTAATAAATCCCGAAAAAACAAATAGACCACCAACTAAAACACGAGCGCTTTGTATTAAAATGGTTTTTTTACCGGTCCACGGCGCAAGATTAATTAATACAGCTAAAATTCCTAACACCAATGCGGCTTGAGTTTTTGAAAAACAAGGTGGGCAAATGGTATATAAAATAGCCGCAAGACCTAATGACCACAAAAATCTAAAAACGGGCCCGTTTAGAAATGTTTTCATAATGTATTTAGTGTTTTAATTTTAGAAAAAATGGCGTAATTAATAATATCCAGATAATTGGCATCTATACCTTCGCTGATTAATGTTTGGCCTTGATGGTCTTCAATTTGTTTAATACGGTATACTTTCATTAAAATTAAGTCGGTAATAGAACTGATGCGCATATCACGCCAGGCCTCCCCGTAATCGTGATTTTTGTTTTCCATCAAATTTAATGCCAACTGCAGCTTTTCGTGATATCGGTTTTCAACTTCATGAGCAGGCAGTTCAATGCGTGGATCCTGAATTAAATCCAATTGTATTAACGCCATTACCCCATAATTTATAATGCCCGTTAATTCATCGAAAACACTTTCGTTAATTTTTTGAGTGCCCTTTTCTTCAATGCTTTTAATACGTTGCGCTTTAATTAAAATTTGATCGGTAAGCGATTTGGGTCTTAAATGCCGCCATGCAGTACCATAATCATGCATTTTTTTTAAAAAGATATCTTTGCAGGAATTAAATGCAGTTAAGTATTGTTCTCGCGTATTGGCCATGTAAAGTATAAAATTACAAAATTTGAATGATGATGAATCGTAAAAGGGGTATTGTGCAACAGGAAAGTGTGCAAATTTTGGGTATTATAAATATTACACCCGACAGCTTTTACGATGGTGGTAAATATCCAGATACTGAATCTGTAATTCGCGACATTCGTAATAAAATAGATGCCGGTGCAGATTGGATTGATATAGGGGCCTGCTCTACACGTCCTTTGGCAAAGCCGGTTTCCGTAAATGAAGAATGTGAACGTCTTAAAATTCTTGAAGATATTCGAGCTGCTTTTCCAGATATTAAAATCAGTTTAGACACCTACCGAGCCGAAGTAGCCCGGTTTGCTGTAGATGCCTATAGTATTGATATGATTAATGACATCAGTGGGCTTGAAGATCCTGAAATGGCTGCATTTATATCGGAATACCAAATGCCGTATGTGTTAACATTTTCGGACGGACCCATAAATGTGCCCCGTAAAACCGATTTTAAGGCCGATGCTTTAATTGCTAAAATGCTGGATTTTTTTAAATCCCAATTGGATTTATTACCCCAGGATTTAATCCTGCTGGATTTGGGATTTGGATTTAACAAATCACTAAATGATAATTACATCTTGTTAAAACATTTAGATTCAGCTTTGATTTTTAACCGGCCCATACTGGCGGGGATTTCTCGCAAACGCATGGTTTATGAACCCTTAAATACATATCCAACATCAGCACTTAATGGCACTACAGCCCTTAATACCATCGCTTTATGGAAAGGTGCCCGCTGGCTGCGCGTGCACGATGTTCGTGAAGCCTATGAAGTTGCCCAATTGATTACTAAATTACAAAACGCATGAAAATTTTGCTTAGCATATACAGTATAATTGTTTTTAACTGCCTCAGTGCACAGGGCAGTTATAAATTGGCTGTTTTAAAATATCAGGGCGGAGGTGACTGGTATGCCAATTTAGAAACGTCATTGCCAAATTTAATTCGCTTTTGCAATGAGCGGCTGAATATGCATATAGACCCCGAGCAGCGTATTGTAGAGCCTTTAAGTCCCGAATTAACCCAGTATCCGTTTATACATGTAACAGGACATGGTCGTATTACATTAAACGCTGAGGAACTTGCACGATTGGGCATGTATTTAAAAGCCGGTGGCTTTTTACATGTAAGTGATAATTACGGTATGGATACCTATATCCGGCCCATATTAAATAAACTTATTCCCGGAACATCGCTTGTTCCCATACCTGCAAATCATGCCATTTTTAGTGCTTTTTATAAATTTCCAAAAGGCTTGCCTAAAATACATGCACATGATAATAAAGCACCCGAAGCTTGGGGGCTATTTTATAAAGGCCGCTTGGTTTGTTTTTATGATGTTGAATGCGATTTGGGTGATGGCTGGGAAAATCCCGAAATTCATCAAGATAAACCCGAAGTGCATCAAAAAGCACTTGAATTTGGTGCCAATATGTTGTACTATATTTTTACAGATATGAACACGCCATGAAATGTGGTGTTTTAATGCTAGTACTTTGCTTGGGTTTTTGTTTTGGGCAAAATCCAGTAATTACCGGAACCGTGAGCGACTCATTGGGACCTGTGTCTTTTGCAGGAATATGGTGTGCCGAATCGCATACTGGCGTTGTGGCTAATGAAGCTGGACAGTTTAATATTATACTTCCAAATGGGTCTAAAACATTACAATTTAGGGCCCTGGGTTATGCAACACAAACGCTTAACATTGTTAATTTAAAGGTGCCCCGTATTACTATTACTTTACATCCTGAAAGTTATACGCTTAATGAAATTGAAATATTATCGGGCGATGATCCTGCTGTTGCCATAATACAACGTGCCCTACAAAAACAACCCCAGTACTTACAACAAACATCTACCTACAGCTGTAATACCTATATAAAAGGTTTACAGCACATTGATCGGATTCCAAAAAATGCCTCCCGCTTGGTTTCACTTTCAAAAGGCTCAATTCGCGATACACAGGCCTTAAAGGGTACTGTATATCTATCGGAAAGCATTTCACAATACCATAGTGCTGCCCCAAATGATGAAAAAGAAATTATGATTAGCAGCAAGTTAAGTGGCAATAACCGTTCTTTTAGCTTTAATAACTACAGCGGTATGAAATTAAATTTATATAAGCCGTTTTTATCTCTGGGCGCTGCAACAGAACGGCCCATAATTTCACCCTTAAACGCTGCCGCATTTTCCTATTATCGGTTTTTTTTAAAAGGTACGTTTACCGAAAACGGGCAGCGTATTCATAAAATAAAAGTGGTTCCCATTTCAAAAAATGAACCTTGCGTATACGGACATATGTATATTCATGATTCTACCTGGCAGGTGTGCGGATATGAAATGGTTATCAGTAAAGCGCGTCAATTACAATTTGCCGACACTTTAGAATTAGCCTGCCGTTATGTATGGCTGCCCGATGATTTGCTTTGGATGCCGCAGTTGCAGGAGCTGCGTTTTAATTTTAACGTTTTTGGATTTAAGGGGTCTGGTTATTTTATTGCATCGCTAACGCAGTACAAGATAAATCCTGAAACGGTAAAAGGATTTTTTAATGCAGCCGCTATTGAAATTCAAAACGGATCAAATACCAAAGACAGCACGTATTGGAATGCCCAACGTCCCATACCTTTAACGCACGATGAACGTGCCGATTATCGGCGTAAAGACAGCGTATTTGCATTTGAACAGCAAACCCGGATTATGGATTCTGTGGACCGTATCAAAAACCGATTTAAACCGTTGTGTATTTTAACCGGTTACACATGGCAAAAACGGAGTCAGCAGGTTAGTTATAATGTTTCCGGATTATTAGATGAAGGTTGGCAATTTAATACCGTTGAAGGACACCGTTTAGGAACTGAAATTCAAAGACTTTGGCGTGATAGCACCTATCGTGAACATGAAAGTGCCTTGCAATTAAGTTATGCATTTGCCCTTAAGCGCTTTAATATAAGCGGGTATCATCAATTTTTGTACAATCCTCTTAAAAATAGCAGTATAAAAATAGTTGTTCAAAACGGAGTACAATCGTTTCAGCCCCTATTGCCTTTTTTTAAATTTCAAAATACATGGTATAGCCTGTTTGCACAATTAAATTATCTGAAGTTGTATTGGAGCAGATCCCTAAAACTGGTGTATGAAAGCGAATGGTCAAATTATTGTTTTTTTAAAGGGCGGTTTAGTTTTGAAGAACGAAGTGCATTACAAAATACCGATTTAAGTACTTGGTATAAAGGATTTGGAAACACCTACACGAGCAATGCGCCGTTTCACCCCAACAACAACAATTTAATTTTTAAAACCCAATATGCCAGTATTCAAGAACTTGAATGGACCTTTAGATTTAAACAGCGGTACATTGCATTACCGCATTTAAAAATTAATAATGGAAGCCCCTATCCTAAAGTTCAAATTGGTATTAAATCGGCGCTACCCCTAAACAAAGATTGGGCCCAATTTATTTTTACACGTATTAGCCTTTGGCATACTTTTAAATTAAACCGCTTTGGCATGTTACAATGCCGTGCAGAATCGGGCACTTTTTTAAATGCTAAAAACACCGGCCTAATGGATTATAAGCATTTTTACGGGAATTTAACTGTTTTTCAAAACTTACCAATTGATGGTTTTAGAAATACGCCGTATTATGTATACAGTACCCTAAAGCCCTATTTACAATGGCATAGTGAACTGCATTTAAAAGGTTTACTATTAGATAAGGTGCCCGTATTAAACCGATTAAACGTGCAAGAGGTACTGGGATTTCATAGTTTATACATTCAAGATAAATCGCCCTTAACACAAGTTGTATTAGGAATTGAAAAAATTGCTAAAATATTTAGAGTAGACGTTACTTATACCTTACAACAAGAACCAAGCCGTTCATGGTATTTTAATGTGGGTTTAGTACAGCCTTTTTAATGCGCTAAAATAAAAATCCTTGGAGCGCTATATTTTCGCGGTTGCGCATTTTTCGCTTACTAGAAGGGGATTTGTCTGAATATGCACATAAATGTAATATGCCATGAATAATCACCCGCGCGTATTCGTGTTGTGAAGTGATTTTATTTTTTAGGGCATTTTCAATCACCCGATCTTTACTGATAAATAATTCACCGGACACATAATGGGAATCTGAATAATCAAAAGTTATGATATCGGTATAATAATTATGATTTAAATAGGTTTGATTAATATAAAGCAATTCGTCATCGCTTAAAAGATTAATTTGAATGTGCTGAATTTGTTTTTGCTCTTTACGAAGTTCTTCTTTTATCCATAGTTTTACGGCACTGGATTTAAGCCCTGTAAGCAGATTAAAGCCTCTTGTAAATACAATCATAGTAACTGCAAATTACTTGCCCAACATAAGTTGATGCTCTATTTGGTATCGGTACTTTTGGCAAGTATCCCATTCTTGGCTTAGTTTTTGGGTTTCATTAAAAACAGTTTTTTTAAACTCTGTAGCATATTTAAGTTCTTGAATCATTACCTGCCTGCCTTTGTTATCTTCAATTACTCCCGAAACGATATCCATACGAATAAGATTGAGCCGTTCGATAAGTGTTTTTTTATGATCAAGTAAGGTTTTTCGGTTATTAAAAAATATCAATATATTTTGTGCCGAGGTATTATATTTTTCAATTTGCCATTTTTTAAATGCTGAAAACGTATCAGAACCCAAAGAGTCTAAATGTTTTAAAACCCTGTGGGATGCTCTAACTTCATTCATCAAGCGGGTGCTGTCGCAAAAATCCATACCTGATGCTTGCCCTTCAATAATACCCGTTAAGCTGTCAATGGTTTTTAAAACGGGTGCCACACGATGCTCGCGTGTACAAGACATTAAACACCATAAAATAACTGTTGCTATACAACAAACAAAGCCTCGTGTCATGATATGGTTTTAAATCCGGTTAATGCGTGCAATATTTGAGGGATTGTTATTCCCTCCGGTGTTTGATTGTTTTCAAGTAACGCAGCTACAATACGGGGAAGCGCTAATGCCGATCCGTTTAAACTATGAGCCAATTGCGTTTTACCGTTTTGGTCTTTATAGCGGCATTTTAAACGATTGGTTTGAAAAGTTTCAAAATTACTAACACTACTAACCTCTAACCAACGCTGCTGCGCGGCACTATAAACTTCAAAATCATAGGTTAGGGCACTGGCAAAACTCATGTCACCGCCGCACAGTTTTAAAATCCGGTAGGGTAAATGCAGTTTGTCTAAAAGACTTGATACATGGCCTACCATATCTTCTAATATTGTATAGCTCTTTTCGGGGTGTGCAATTTGAACTATTTCTACTTTATCAAACTGATGTAATCGGTTTAAGCCCCGTACATCTTTTCCATAACTGCCCGCTTCGCGTCTAAAACATGGGGTATAACCACAATTTTTAATGGGTAGTTCAGCCGCTTGTAAAATAACATCTCGGTATATATTGGTAATAGGTACCTCGGCTGTTGGAATTAAATAATATCCGTCTGCATTTGCAAAATACATTTGGCCATCTTTATCAGGCAATTGTCCTGTACCAAATCCACTATCGGCATTTACTAATATTGGAGGCTGTATTTCGGTGTATCCTGCAAGCTGAGCCTCTTGTAAAAAAAATGTTATTAAGGCGCGTTGCAATATGGCGCCTTTACCTTTATAAACAGGAAAACCGGCGCCCGTTAATTTTACGCCAAGTTCAAAATCTATTATGTCGTATGTTTTGGCAAGTTCCCAATGGGGTTTTGCAAGCGCATGCAAAACAGGTATATGACCTGCCGTGCGCATCACTTGATTATGATCAGCATCTGTACCTGCTGGTACTGAATGGTGTGGGATATTAGGTAGCAGCAGCAGTAAGTCATTTAAGTGTTGAGTTGCATTTTTTAAATCGCTTTCAAGGGATTTTTCAAGGTTTTTTAATTCAAGGATTTGTGTTTTCAACTGCTCCACTTCGGCTGTTTCACCTTGACGCATCAGCTGCCCTACAGATTTTGAAAGTGAATTTATTTTAGCCTTTAAATCATCTGCTTCTTTTTGAAAATGTTTACGCTGGTCGTCTGCGGCTAAAATGGCTTGGACCTTTTCTTCTGCCTGTTTGATGTTTTTTTTCTCAAGACCACGAATTACCGTTTCAGTGTGTTGTCGCAGTTGAACGAATGTTAACATTGGTACGAAATTACAAATAAAAAAAGCCCCAAAACGGGGCTTTACAATTAAGAATATTTAAAATTAGGCTTGCGATGGAATTACAGAAACATATGAACGGTCATCACGCTTTTTCTTAAAAATAACTGTACCATCCACAAGTGCGTAAATGGTATGGTCTTTTCCAATACCAACATTGGTTCCGGGATTATGGCGGGTTCCGCGTTGGCGCAAAATAATGTTACCTGCTGCACATTGCTGTCCACCAAAAATTTTAATTCCTAAACGTTTACTGTGCGACTCACGGCCATTATCAGATGAACCTGCGCCTTTTTTGTGTGCCATACCTTATGATTCTTCAGTTTTAGTTTTTTTTGCAGTGGTTTTACGTGTTTTAGGCTTTACCTGTTTAGGTTCTTCAACCACCGGAGCAGCTGCTTCAACCACAGGAGTTTCATTTGCATCAGGCTTTCGCAGCGTCCAAGGTTTAAATTCTGCATTTAAAAGCGTTTTAACGGACTCCCCTTTAGCAAGCACATCCTGAATTAAAATTTGGGTGAAAAACTGCCGGTGATTATTCCATTTTTGATAGGTTTTGCGGCGTTTTTTCTTAAACACTGCAACTTTATCACCTTTTACATGTGCTACAACTGTGGCAGCCACTTTAGCTCCGTCAACAGTAGGCTGACCTACCATTACAGAGCCGTTTTTTTCCATGAGAAGAACACGGTCAAATTCAACCTGTGTGCCTTCATTAGCCTCAAGGCGGTGCACGTAAACTTTTTGTCCACGTGCCACTTTAAATTGCTGCCCGGCTATTTCTACTACGGCGTACATAATTTTTTGTTTTGGGAGGGCAAATATAATGAATTTTTAGTTGCTACAAATAAAAAAAGCAGTGGCCAAATAATAGAATTTAAACCTGGTTTTCAGTGGATTACAGTTTATGCAACGGTATACTGCGTATTTTGCAATATTCAAGTAATTCGGGTAATGCATACTGCAAACGCGGAAACGCCTTTACGCTGTCGTGAAATAATACAATACTGCCAGGACGAACATTTTCTAATGCTGCCTTTAAACACGCTGCCGCTGAATATTGAGCATTGTAATCGTACGTAATTACATCCCAAAAAACTAATGTAAATCCAAGCTGCTTTAATGCTTTTGCCTGATAACGGGTTAACTGACCATAGGGCGGTCTAAACAAATTTGAATGAATATGTTGCCGGGCCTGTAATACGTCTTTTACATAATGTTTCCATGGCGTTTTAAATCCTTTAAGGTGATGCATGGTATGATTGCCTACACTATGCCCAAAACGTTTTATATCGCTATATAATTGAGGGTGCTGCGCCACATTTTTACCTACACAAAAAAAAGTAGCCTGTGCGTTAAAGGCATTTAGGGTATTAAGCACCCACGGTGTAACCTCAGGCACAGGACCGTCGTCAAAGGTTAAAAAAAGTCCCGGTTTAAGCTGTGGTTTATACCATACTGACTCCGGATACAATTTTGACATCCAGCGCCGGGGCTGCATAAACGGATGCATTTTAATATCCTAAAGGCATGTTTTGAGAATTGTTGAGTGTGTCAGGGCTAACTAAAACTGCCGCGCGCCTCTCAAATGCTTTAGCTAAATCTGATTGGTTTTGAAAAGCCAATTGTACTAAGCCTTTTAATACATCTTCGCATTGCTGTATATCCCTACCAAAAGACATTTGATCTTCAATTGCTAAGGATTTATAAATCTTTAAATCATGCTCAAAAATATCAAATAAGGTTTTTGCCAATTGGTCCGCTTGAGTCTTGTCTCCTAAATTATACCAAGCTGCACAAACCGAATACATGGTAGCGTCAAATGGAATATGCGCATCAGGCATTTTTAACATACACAAATTCAGTATCTCACGGGCTTGTTTGATTTTACCAGATTGAATAAGGGCGTTGGCTAATGCCCCACATTGAAAACGCAAATTTCCAGTCATGCGGGCGCAGTTTTCATCCAGATTTACGCCTTTTAAGTCCATGCCTCCCCAACGAAATTTAGTTTTAATGTTTGTATACATTTTATCGGTAGCAATTCGTGCACCCGATTGATCATCGGGCTTACCCTTAATGGGCACAAATCGATAGGCTAAACCTTCAAGCTGAAAATACGATTTAAGTCCTACATACGCATCGTCGCCCGTGGTAGTTGCAAAATAAATGGGTCGTGACCAATCGCTATGCGCAATTAAATCTAAAACCATGATGTCGTTTTTGGTAATATATCCCCGGTTTGCCAAACTGAATTCAATAACGCGTTCTATTTTAGACGTATCCTGAGTCGCCACAACATGATGTTTAATAACCTGTGCGCGGTTAACCGGTATTTGTAATAGGGGACTTGGTAATATATTTATTGGATCGCCCCCACCGGCATCGTATTTATAATTGGGATCATCGCTGGTTCCCAATTCAATGGCGGTTTTTAAGTTCATGGGCGTTTTATTTTGCCGGTCAATAACCATGTATGATAATTTTTCGGCTTCCAGTTTTTCTTCAGCAATTGTAAAAGGCACGGGCTTACTATCGTATGCCGCACGACGCATTTGACGTATATACCAATCGGTATTTAATAAACTCAAGTTAACCACACGTACATCGGTCCGAATACCTTCTACTTCTTGAACATACCATAAAGGAAACGTGTCATTATCGCCGTTTGTAAATAAAATTGCATTTGGTGCACAACTTTCCAAATAGTTAATAGCCATGTCACGTGCCATAGTGCGTTTTGAACGGTCGTGGTCATTCCAACCGTCTTTTGCCATTAAAGCGGGCGCCGTTAAACCTAAAACGGCTGCTACCGTAATACTTAAATTGCTGCTTATATATGTTTTAACAACATCAAAAATATACAGGGCACCAAAACCTATCCAAATGGCAAAGGCATAAAAACTACCTGTATAAGCATAATCACGTTCACGTGGCTGAAATGGCTGTTGATTTAAGTATATAACAATAGCTAATCCGGTGAAAAAAAACATACTTAAAACGATCCAAGCATCTTCACGTCGTTTTTTAAACTGTACCCACAGGCCTAATATTCCCAGTATTAAAGGAATTGCAAAAAAGGCATTGGTTGCAAAATTATAACGATCCCGATGTATGGGATTGGTAGTATCATAGCCCAATCGTGAATTATCCCAAAACGAAATACCGCTTATCCAGTTACCATCCATTGCATTATTTGTACTGCCCTGTATATCATTTTGACGGCCCGCAAAATTCCACATAAAATACCTCCAGTACATGTAATGCACCTGATATGAAAAAAAGTATTGCAAATTAGCCCACATATTGGGTATTTGAACCGATTCGGTTTCACCATTTGGATTATCAATAATTTTACTTTTACTCTTATGTTCCACATCAGCCCACATTTTATATCCTGCCACATGATGCGACTGGTTGCTCCACATACGGGGAAAAACCGTGCAAAATTCTGGATCGTATTTTGGAATAGAATGTTTTCTGGAATCTAATACGCGGTATGATTTTGTTTTTTCATCACGTGTATAAACCGGATCACCATCACCAAACTGTTCTCTTGATAATGTTGGGGCATTGTAATAAGGTCCATATAAAAGCGGCCAATCACCATATTGTTCACGTAATAAATACGAAAGCATATTGGGTGCATTTTCGGGGTCATTTTCATCCATGGGTGTATTGGCTGAGGACCGAATTACCAAAACAAAAAAAGTTGAGTATCCAATCAATAAAGTGGCTAGGCTTAAAAAAATGGCATTGAGTTGGCGCTTTTTAGACTTGTTTCGGTTTAAGGCCCACAACAATAAACCTAACATTAATGCGCGGGTAAAAAAACCAGTTTTTGAAGCTGCAGCTATAACAGCAATAACTGAAAAAACAATGCTGGTGTATAATGCACGTTTGTACCATACCGCAGCCTGACTGTCCTCAACACGGGTATACTGTATCCAAAATATTAAAACTATTACAAGCAGTATTATAAACGTAAATGTTCCGGCATTATATGGTAAATGCAAGTTGTTTATGAAAAAAATTTCATAATCGCTTATAAATTTTACCAGTTTAGGGATTAAAAGATTTTGAATACAGCCCAGTACCAATACCGAAACAAGACCGGCCAAAATAAAGCCTTTCCAGGTAAATGATTGGTGTCTGAAATACACCACCAAGCCAATAGCCGGAATTACTAATAAATTAAGTAAGTGAACTCCAATTGACAAACCAATTAGGTAGGCAATTAAAATAATCCAACGCCATGAGGTTTGATTGTTTTGACGATCTTCTTCATCCCACTTTAGAATTGCCCAAAACACCACGGCCGTAAAAAACGAAGACATTGCATAAACTTCCCCTTCTACAGCACTAAACCAAAATGAATCTGAAAATGTATAAGCTAAGGCCCCCACGGAACCCGCTATCAGAACCATTATAGCATGTGTTGCTGAAAATGCAGCTTTACCAAAATACCTCCAGGCCATTCGGGTAATGGTCCAAAATAAAAATAATATGGTAAATGAACTGGCTAAAGCACTCATGATATTAATCATCATGGCAGCATACTGCGGGCTGCCACCCGCCAGTAAGGTAAAAAAGCGGCCCAAAATCAAAAAGAATGGTGCCCCCGGTGGGTGCCCAACCTCTAACTTATAGGCGCAGGCAATATATTCTCCGCAATCCCAAAAACTGGCTGTAGGCTCAATAGTTAAACAATAGGTTATTGTAGCAATGGCCCAAACGAGCCAGCCTGTAATGTTGTTCCAAAATTTAAAATTGCTTGATGTCATGCGATGACCTGCAAGTTACCAATTTATAGGTTATGTAAAAAACCCCATTATGCATAAAAACCGTTAACATCGTTAAGTTGTTTACCTTTGTATTTAGAATGAAAATTCAAGCTCCACGTGGTATGCGTGATTTTACGCCCGCTTTGCTTCGAAAACGCAATTATGTAATTGATATTTTAAAGCAGCAGTTTACGCATTATGGGTTTTTACCCATAGAAACCCCAGCAATGGAATTGTTAAGCAGTTTAACCGGCAAATACGGCGATGAAGGCGATCAGCTGATGTTTAAGGTTTTAAACAGCCGCATACATGAGCAAAAAGATGCTGCTGCTATTCAGGCTGCACTGCTAACGCTAGCCACCAGCGGAAAAGACAGTACACTTATAACCGAGCGTGCATTACGCTACGATTTAACCGTTCCGTTTGCACGCTTTGTTGCCAGCCATCAGCACGAATTGCAGTTTCCATTTAGGCGTTATCAAATACAACCTGTTTGGCGTGCCGACAGACCGCAAAAAGGCCGCTATCGTGAATTTTGGCAGTGCGATATTGATAGTATTGGGGCTAAATCACTTTTAAACGAATGTGAGGTTTTACAATTATGCGATGCGGTTTTGAACGCTTAAAATTACCCGTTACGCTTTACATCAATCATCGGCAATTTTTAAACGGTTTGGCCGAAGCCTTTAATATTAGTCACCGGTTTAACGAATTTATAACATTGTTGGATGCTTTAGACAAATCCAGTATTTCACAATTAGAAAGTGAAATTACAGCATTGGGATTACGTTCTGAACAAGTTAAATATATTGAACAGCTGCAATTTGAAATGTCCATAAACGATTCCTTGCCTTTTAATAATGCCACCTTGGAACGTACACGTGCCGAACTGCAGCAGGTTATTTCAAATGTAAACCCCCAATGGATTACCCTGCAATGGATGCCCGTTTTAGCTCGTGGCTTACATTATTACACCGGCTGTATATTTGAAGCTAAACCGCAATCCGGCGTCCTGCAAAACAGTATTTTGGGAGGCGGCAGATACGATAATTTAGGCGCCCTATTTGGATTGCATGAATTAAGCGGTGTGGGTTTATCTTTTGGACTGGACCGAATATGTGATGTTTTAGAAGACTTACAACTTTACCCAACTACAGAACTTCAGATTTCAACATCGCGTGTTTTATTTACCCATTTTACTGAAGCGCAACAATGGTACGCCCTAAATTTGGCTCGTAATTTTAGACAGCATGGTATTGCCTGTGAGGTATATGCCGAAACCGGACGTAAAATAGGTAAACAATTTGATTTTGCTCAAAAACTTGGCATCCCCTGGGTTTGTGTAATTGGAGAAGACGAATTGCAGTCGGGGCTCCTTACTGTTAAATCTATGGCTGATGGCGTTCAAACCCAGTTAACACCAGATGCTTTAATGCACAAATTGCAAAACGAATATGGCAGTTTTTAAAATTAATACTACGCAAGCGATACGTATTGAAGACTTAAGCCCCTTGCTTTTGGAAGAATCACATGAGATTTATTTTGATGACCTTTCGGCTTTAATACAATGCCGAAGCTATTTAGATACAGATCCCGATATAACATCTAATGCTGTTTATGGTATTAATACCGGATTTGGCTCCTTATGTCAAATTCAAATTCCCTATCAAGATTTGGAATCTCTGCAATACAACTTAATTCGTAGTCATGCCTGTGGAATGGGCGCCGCACTTCCAACGGCGCTTGTGCGTTTAATGATCTATTTAAAAATTCGTTCGTTATGCTATGGGTACAGTGGCGTTCAAGAGGCTACTGTAAAATTACTGGCTGCATTTTTAAAGCATGAAATATACCCGGTAGTATATGAAAAGGGTTCATTGGGAGCGAGTGGTGATCTTGCCCCCTTAGCACATTTATGCCTGCCCTTAATTGGTGAAGGGCACGTTAATTATAAAGGCAACATACTGGAGGGTGCTGATGCCCTAAAGCGTTTTGGTTTACAGGCTGTTAGGCTTAAAAGCAAAGAGGGTTTGGCATTACTTAACGGCACACAGTTTATGAGTGCGCTTGCTGTTTTTGGTTGTCTTAGCGCCAAATCGTTGTTTAATTCGGCTAATACCTGTGGTGCATTGGCTTTGGATGTGTTTTTTGGACACCTTTCGCCTTTTGATGCCGATTTGCATGAGCTGCGTCCCCATCCCGGTGCTGTTGCTGTAGCTAAAAAAATTTCAGGGCTTTTACAAGAAAGTGATTTGCAAAAAAAAGAAAGACCTCATGTACAGGACCCCTACTCGTTTCGATGTATGCCCCAAGTACACGGTGCATCTTGGGACGCTATTAGTCATGTTTGTGATATTGTAAACCGAGAAATAAATGCTGTAACCGATAATCCGGTGGTATTTTTTAAATCTCATAAAATTTTAAGTGGCGGCCATTTTCATGGGCAAAGTTTAGCCTTGGGCATGGACTATTTGGCTATAGCATTAGCAGAATTTGCTAACATTTCTGAGCGTCGTACCTATTTGTTAATCTCGGGCCAACGTCAATTGCCACCCTATTTAATTCAAACTGCCGGATTGCACTCTGGATTTATGATAGCCCAGTATACTGCTGCAAGTATGGTGAGTCAAAACAAGCAATTATGTACCCCGGCTAGCGTTGACAGCATCGTTAGCAGTAATGGACAAGAAGATCATGTAAGCATGGGTGCTAATGCTGCTACAAAAATGTTAAAGGTTTTAGAAAATTCACAATTTGTTTTAGGTATTGAATGGCTTTGTGCCTGTCAGGCTTTAGATTTAAGGCGCCCTGTTCAAACTGCTCCGCCATTGGAAGTATTGCATTCTGCATTTCGTAAGCAGGTACCGGTTATAGCCTCCGACACGGTTTTATCAGACTATATGAAACTAGCCAGTCAATTTATTCAACATTTGTGATTCGGGTTTTGGCTCTCATACTAGGGTGTTACAGTACTTTTATTACCGCTTGCGAATGTCCGCCCAAGGTTTTGAATATTGATTTACTAAAAAGCTACGATATAATTTTTAAGGGAAAAATAATTGCAGTTAAAAATAAACCCGGTGCATATAAAGAAGCGGTTTTTGAAGTTTCTGATTTGTTTAAAGGTTTAAGTTCGCATCATGTAAAAGTTTTGATTGATACCGTATCAGACTGCTCAAAACCCGTATTAAGGGGACAAATATGGCTCATATACAGTAATTACAAACAATGGCAGCGCCCCCTTTTAAATTGGTGTAGCAGAAGCCGAAAATGGTTTGAAAATGAAAACGAAGATTTTTATGCCTTTGCCAATGGCATAAGCTTTGAAGATGAAATTACATTTTTAAAATCCAAATTGGGACGTCAACGCATAATTTCTTCTACCGAAGCTGAAAATACCGGCGAGCGAAATGTTTTACCAAAACCCTATATGTTACTAATTTTAATTGGCATTTCAAGTGTGGGTTTAATACTTTTAAATGTTGTACTAAAACGCTTTTTAAAATGAATGCAATGTCTGATTCAGATGCTTTTAAAATTGAACCGCCTAAGCACGGTGATGTGTTTAAAATTATTGCCATACTTAGTTTATGTTGGAGCGGCTTGATGTTTTTAGGTGCATTGCCCGGTGCCTTATCAAATCCCAGTGCAAATGAAACGCGTGAAGCAATTGCACAAATGCAGCAACTTAACCCGAAGTGGGCTGAATGGCTTTATATGTATAATGAAGCGCAAAGTCCGGCTTTTAAAAATTTGTATGCGTGGATAAACGTATTAAGTGCAGGTTTAAGCTTTACCGGTGTGCTGTTACTATGGCGTTTTAGGATATACGGTTTATGGATTTATACTGCGGGCGAATTACTTCCATATACTTTGTTTTTAAACTCTCATTTAATTACGGGCTTACAAACTATTGGAGATTCAGGTAACGGCGCTTTGTTTTTTGCAATGCTGAGTATGCTGGTTTGCGATAGTATTTTTGTGTTTTTATTTAGAAAACATGTTTTGGCTGCTATTCATAATTCATAAGCTTTAATTAACGTAATTTTAATAGTGCCCTTAAATTTATTTTAAATTTCTTTAGTAATGTTGTAATGTACAAGACAAAACCTAATATCAGGTACCGACAATTTACCACAAAGGCCAATTGGAATACGGGAACGGTTTTAAGCCTCAGTTGAGGCTTTTTTATTTAGATTCAAAAATCATTTTGAATCATTTTGAATCGAAGTTTTATTCTACTATGATTATCACATATTTTTGATTTTGAGGTGAATTTCGTTATCGAATTAACAGTAATAAATTCATCCTTTCATTTTTGATTATGTTGTAACTTTGTTAAATGCGTATTCTTGTTACTGGAGCTGCCGGTTATATTGGTTCACATACCATTACACTGTTACTTAAAAATAAAAATGTAGAAGTTGTAGCGCTTGATAATTATTCAAATTCAAGTGCAGATGCTTATTCCCGTGTAAAAGCTATTTGCGGCAAAATGCCCATTATTATAAACCGTGATTTAAGCGATGCGGCTGGCTTAATTGATGTAATTACTCAACATGGCCCCTATGACGGTATTATTCATTTTGCAGCATTAAAATCGGTGCCTGATAGCGTAAAAAATCCAGTACATTATTATCACAATAACGTTTCGGGTTTACTGAATATTTTAGCGTATGCACAAAGCCTTGCAAACGTTCCATTTATTTTTTCATCCTCCTGCTCTGTATACGGAAATAGCAGCTCGTTGCCTGTTACCGAATTAAGTCCGGTATTGCCTGCAGAAAGTCCCTATGCACATACTAAACAAATTGGTGAGGAAATTATTAAAAATGTTTGCGCTACGCATAAACACTTTAAGGCTGTTATATTAAGATATTTTAATCCGGTTGGTGCCGATCCAAGTGGTCTTAATGGTGAATGGCCAATGCAAAAACCTACAAATTTATTACCTATAATTACTCAAACGGCCATTGGTAAAAATCAACTTACGGTGCATGGTAGCGATTACCCTACGCGCGATGGCACCTGTATACGTGATTATGTACATGTATACGATATTGCACAAGCACATATACAGGCCATAGAGTACATAATGCAGCATGTTCATGTGCCAACCCCTGCATTATTTAATTTAGGTTCAGGTACCGGTACAACCGTCTTAGAGGCCATACAGGCATTTGAAAAGGTAAGTCAAAAAAAACTTAATTACAGCTTGGGTCCTCGTAGGGCGGGTGATGTAATTGAAATTTATGCCAACAATGATAAAGCCCAGAACTTATTAAACTGGCAACCACAATATACACTTGAAGAAATGATGCAAAGCGCATGGAAATGGCAACAACATTTAGCTAACTATCATTAATATGAAATCTAAATTCCGAATTGGCTTAAATGGTTTTGGACGAATTGGCCGTGCCGTATATAAAATAGCACAACTTCACAATACCATAGAAATTGTACATATTAACGATCCTGCACCGGCAGAAACCTTGGTTCACTTATTAAAGTATGATTCGGTTCATGGTGCATTTTCGCATGATTTGCATTTAAACGGGGCCATTTTGCAAAACCAATCGGTTTCAACACAAATTACAAATCATACCAATCCGCAAGATATTCCTTGGGCTATTTCAAACCTTGATTTAATAATAGATTGCAGCGGACATTTTCTCGATATGGCATCTGCCCAAATACACTTACACGCCGGAGCACCACGCGTATTATTAAGTGCGCCCCCCAAAGATGAACAAATTAAAACGGTGGTTTATGGCGTTAACGAAACCTGCATTGCGGCTGATGACAAAGTTATTTCTAATGCCAGTTGTACTACCAATTGTGCAGCGCCCATGCTATCGGTATTAAATGCTTTTGGTATTGAAGAGGCCTATGTTACCACCGTTCATTCCTATACTAACGATCAACGGCTACTTGACGGACCACATAAAGATCTGCGCCGTGCACGTGCCGCAGCCATGAGCATTATTCCAACCTCTACGGGTGCAGCAAAGGCGCTTACGCGTATTTTTCCAGAACTCAATGGACGTATTGGCGGGTGCGGTATGCGGGTGCCTGTACCAGACGGCTCTCTTACCGATATTACCTGTGTACTTAAAACCTTAGCAGATACCCAACAAATTAATGCTGCATTTAAACAGGCTTCAGAAACCTATTTAAAAGGTATTATGGGCTATACGGAAGATCCCATTGTTGGCGTAGATGTAATCGGCAATGCCAATAGTGTTTTGTTTGACTCTGAATTTACAAGTATAGTGGGTAATTTGGTTAAAGTTATAGGATGGTATGATAACGAGTGGGGCTATAGCAACCGTTTAATAGATATTAGTAAATATTGGATTCAAAAATCAATTCATTAATTCTTTTTTTAATAATCTTAATGCATTTTTTTATCCTATTCTAAAAATTTAATGTTTCGATTTAAAAATTGATTCATTAAAGTAGAAT
>RFNG01000065.1 GCA_009927275.1 Sphingobacteriia bacterium
AGTGTAAGTGTTTTGGAGGCTATGTCTGCTGAATGTGTTTTGGTTTTATCAGATTTACCCGTTACACACGAATGGATAAGCGTCAAAACAGGAGTTATTGAACAGCCTGAAATCAATCCCCTTATTAAAGCAATTGCATTTTGTGACTCTACTATTCTAAGTCAAAACAAAGAATTTGTTGATTCCATTGCTTCTCGTGAAAATTCAATTCAAAAATTTTTACATCTTTATAAAGAAATCTCCAAGCCGTGAAATTTCAATTTGAAAAGGTTTATGAATATGTACTCTGTCTTCAGGTGTTTTCTATTATTTGTATACCTGAAATATCATCCATTTTATTGGCGCTTTCTATTCCGGTTTTAATAACAGGATGTATACAGCGTAAACTTAATTATAGCTTTAATTTTAATTTACTGCCATTTGTTTTGTTATACCTTACCTATGCTTTGTGTATTATAAATACAAAACACATGGATATAGCTTTACGTTATTTAGAATATAAATTTGTATTTATTTATATTCCTCTAGTGTTTTTGTTCAGACCCAAAAGCACTCTTGGCTTAGAACGTATTTATAAGACTATTGTATATTCAGCCTCTACAATATCTACCTATAGTATTATATGCTCAACGGTTTTATTTTATAATTCTAATAGTTTTAATTCCTTTTATTCATCTGCGTTTTCAAACGTTCATCATCCAACCTATGCGTCACTATATTTTTTTACTTCACTATTAATACTATATTATTTACCCGTTTTTAAAAAAAAATCTTTTAAATATTGTAATATGGTTTTGGCCTTGTTGGGTATATATTTTTGTCTGAGCCTTGCCGGTTTTTTATTTCTTTTTATTTGGCTTTTATATTTGGGCATTTCGTGGTTGTATACCAATGGCTCAATTTGGTTAAAATGGCTTTTAATTCCAATTTCTGTTTTGTTTTTTTACATCACATTTAATTATTTGCCTCATGTTGAAGGCGAATGGAAAAATGCAACCTGGTTTGCCAAATCGTATTTTATAAATCCGAATGCCTTTTTAAACCAACGCACAGTGGGATTATCGGGAACCGAGGCGCGCATTGTATTATGGACGGCCTCATTTAAAATAATAATCAAGCATCCCTGGGGTGTGGGTACCGGTAATGTTGATGATGTGCTATCAAATGAATTGAACGCAATGAAACAATATGAACTTGCTAAAAAAAACTACAACCCACATAATCAATATCTACAAACCGCAATGGAAATTGGTATACCAGGTTTAGGAATATTGCTATGGCTTTTAATACGTGCACTTATTTTTGCGCGCAAGCATAAGCATTTGTTTTTATTTTGGTTTACTCTAAATTTAGCCTTTAACATGCTTTTTGAGTCTATTTTACAAAAACAATCTGGAATTGTATTTAGTACACTCGTAATGTGTTTAATTTTTGTTTTTTCTACAACACACGTGTCAAATTTTAAAAATAAAATGGAATGCCCATAATTGCAGTTGTTATACCATGCAGAAACGAACAAGAACATATTCGTGCTTGTATTGAATCGGTATTACAATCCAAAATTGATAACGATTGTAAACTTCAAATAATTGTAATTGATGGCGGCAGCACCGACCAGACAATAGAAATAATAAAAAAGTTGTCAAACGAACATCCCAATATTATACTCTTACATAATTCCCATGGCTTTACGCCTATTTCATTTAACATGGGCATAACACATGCTTCCGAAGCCGACTATATTCAAATAGTTGGTGCGCGGCATTTAATTTCAAACGACTACATTTCAAAAGCCCTTTCTATTTTACAAGTACACCCTGACATTTGGTGTGTGGGCGGAAGAATTTATAACGATTTTCTTAACTCTACTTCTGAAATTATTGCAAAATCCATGGGCAGTGCCTTTGGCATGGGAATTGGAAATTTTAGAACTCTACAAAAATCAGGATTTACAGATACCGTTACCAGTCCACTTTATCCCATTCGAGTTTTTAAAACGATTGGACTATTTGATGCGCAACTGGTACGTAATCAGGATGATGATTTTAATTATCGCATTAAGTTGGCGGGTGGTAAAATATACTATGAACATAGTATATCCTTGCGTTACTTTGTACGCGCATCGTTTAAAAATGTATTTAAACAGTTTTACCAATATGGTTACTGGAAAGTATTTGTAAACAAAAAACACCAGGCTGTTACCACCTGGCGACAACTGGTACCTCCGTTTTTTTTATTGTATTTGTTTGGTTTGCCCGTTATGGTTTTTTTGAGCTCATATAGTTTATTATACAGCATCCCTTTCATGCTGTATTGTACGTTAAATATCATTTCATCCTGTTCAGAATTTCCACATTTAAAAAAAATAATTTTAACGTGTTATGCCTATCTCATTTTACATGTTTCCTATGGTATGGGCTACTTGCATGGTGTTTTACGTTTTATTATACTGGGGAAAAGACCCGAAAAATCACAAACACAATTAACGCGATAACTCAATTCCATTTTAATTCTGTATCTTTGCATGCCTTAAGGCTTACCATATATAAATCCCGAGAGGGAACAACCACTACATGACATTTGAAACACTAAACTTAAAGCCCGAAATCATTAAGGCTGTTACCGAACTTGGTTTTACATCACCCACCCCTATCCAGCAACACGTTTACAATACCATTGCAGAACATGGGCAAACCGATATTGTAGCTTTATCGCAAACTGGCACTGGTAAAACCGCTGCCTTTGGTTTACCCCTTTTAAATACCATCCAAGCCCATGATCGGGGCATTCAAGCTGTAATTTTAGCTCCTACCCGTGAACTCTGCCTTCAAATTCAAACTGAACTTGAAAAATATGCCAAGCACCTTATTGGTTTAACCAGTATACCCGTATATGGTGGTGCGCCTATTCAAACCCAAATTCGGCAATTAAAATCACAAGTACATATTGTAACTGCAACGCCCGGACGCCTGCGTGACTTATTAGACCGCAAAGCCATTCGTTTGGATGCCGTTAAACATTTGGTTTTGGATGAAGCCGATGTGATGCTGAACATGGGATTTCAAGAAGATTTGGATGCTATTTTAGAACATATTAGTGGTGCGCATAACACTTGGTTATTTAGTGCTACGATGCCTTCATCCGTTGAGCGTATTGCAAAACGTTTTATGAATTCGCCGGTACACATAAGCACCGGAAAAACCAATGAAACTGCTGACAATTTAAGCCACGATTATTTTCTAGTGGCACATGCTGAACGTTACACGGCATTAGTTCATATTTTAGACTTTAATCCCGGTTTGTTTGCAATGATTTTTTGTAGAACCAAACGCGATACCCAAGAGCTCAGTGACCGTTTAATTCGTGATGGCTATTTAGCAGATGCCATACATGGTGATTTATCACAGGCACAACGTGACACCGTTATGAATCGGTTTCGCTCGGGCCATCTGCGTTTGCTTGTTGCTACCGATGTTGCTGCAAGAGGAATTGATGTACAAGGAATTACGCATGTGTTTAATTACCATTTACCTGAAGATGTAGAACAATATACGCACCGTACCGGTCGCACAGCACGTGCTGGTAATGCAGGGGCTGCGTTTTCGTTGGTGTCTCCAAAAGAGCAGGCAAAAGTTAAACAAATTGAACGCTTTATAAAGCAAAAAATTCATTTACGTGAATTACCCGGAAAAACTGAAATTATTAAAAAACGGTTGCAGTTGGAATTACAGCAAATAGCTGATGTAGATGCAGATACACAAAAGCTTGAACCTTATTTAAAAACTATCCCGGATACACTTACGGCGCTAAATACCACTCAAATTTTAGCAAAACTTATATTTCCTATATACGAACGCCTTTTAAAAAAATATGAAGGCGAAAAATCACGTTCAAAATCAAAGCCTAAAACCGGACGGGTATTTATAAACCTAGGCACTATGGACGGACTTGACATTAAAAGCCTTAAGCATTTTTTGCAATCACAATGTCAAATTCCCGAGTCTATGGTGTTTAATGTGCAAATGAAACGAAGTGGTAGTTTTTTTGAAACCGAATCGCAATTTAAACATTTAGCCGAACAATTAAATAGCGGAAAGCATATGTTTCAAGGCAGACGCTTACGATCAGAATGGATGGACCATGGATATTCTGAAACTTCTAAGCCAGAACGACGTTCAAAACAACACTCGGATTTTGATAAACCTAGATCTAAACGTTATGATGAAAATTCAAAAGGTGGATTTGGTAAACCCCGTGATTTTCGTAAAAAACGTAGCCGCTAATTTATTTAAGACTTCCTATCATATCCTCAGGTTTAACCCAAAGATCAAATTCCTCTGCCGTTAAATACCCTAAATTAAGAGCTGCTTGTTTTAAAGTTAAGTGCTCTTGGTGGGCCGTTTTTGCAATTTTAGCTGCTTTTTCATAGCCAATATGTGGATTTAATGCTGTTACCAACATTAACGAATTATTAAGATGTTGCTGTATTATAGGCACATTTGCCTCAATACCAGTTGCGCAGTTTTTACTAAAACTCACACAGGCATCACCAAGTAATCGAGCGCTTTGTAACACATTGGATGCAATTATGGGTTTAAAAACATTTAATTCAAAATGTCCCATACTGCCTCCTATAGATACCGCCATATCATTCCCTATTACCTGTGCACAAACCATCGTTAGTGCTTCAGGTTGTGTAGGATTTACTTTGCCCGGCATAATGGATGAACCCGGCTCATTATCAGGAATTATAATTTCACCAATACCGCATCGTGGTCCAGAGGAAAGCATCCGAATATCATTTCCAATTTTCATTAATGCAACGGCACAACGTTTAAGTGCACCACTTAATTCTACCATGGCATCGTGGGCCGCTAGGGCTTCAAATTTGTTAGGGGCCGTAACAAAGGGCTGACCGGTTAATGCTGCAATAGCATTTGCAACTTTAACATCATATCCTTTGGGGGTATTTAATCCTGTTCCAACAGCTGTGCCGCCCAGTGCCAGTTCGGAAACCGCAGATAAAGCATTTAATAGTGCGCGCTTGCACATATCAAGCTGTTGTACATACCCACTAAATTCTTGGCCAAGCGATAACGGTGTGGCATCCATAAAATGGGTACGTCCCGTTTTAATTATTGTTGAAAATGCCTTTGCCTTTTGGTTTAGAGTGTCTCGTAACATTTCCAAACCGGGTAGCGTAATATTAACAACCTGCAAATATGCCGCAATATGCATGGCTGTAGGAAAAGTATCGTTACTACTTTGTGATTTATTTACATCATCATTTGGGTGTAATACTTTTTGAGAATCTAACAATGATCCTCCGTTAAGCACGTGCGCGCGATATGCAATTACCTCGTTAGCATTCATATTACTTTGGGTACCAGATCCTGTTTGCCAAATTACCAATGGAAACTGATCGTCTAATGAACCTGAAATTATTTCATCACAAACTTTTGCTATTAGCTCATATTTATTTTTAGGTAAAACGCCTAATTCATAATTGGTTTGAGCTGCAGCCTTTTTTAAATAGCCAAAAGCATGTATAATTTCTTTAGGCATGCTGGCTTCTGGACCAATTTTAAAATTATTGCGGCTGCGTTCGGTTTGTGCCCCCCAGTATACATCTGCAGGCACCTGTACTTCGCCCATGGTATCATGTTCAATTCTATATTCCATGACATTAAAATTACTACATTCCAATGAAGGATTAAAAATGTTTTGTTAATAAGATATCCTAAAATTACAGTCAGGTATTGCATCTGAATTTATTTTTGAATATGAGGTCGTTTTTGTTATTTGGATTTTTTGTATTTTTTTTAGGGCTTACTTTTAATTGTGTATCCCAAGTTCAACCTACCAGTATTAATATTCCTAAAGGCATTAAGCATGCATTACAGGTTCATCAAAGAGCCAAAATTTGGGCAGATTCCGTTTTTAATGCTTTAAATGCTGATGAACGGATTGGCCAATTGCTAATGATGGCTGCATACAGCAATAAAGGCAAAGAACATCGTCAACAAGTTGAACGCTGGGTTACAGAAACAAAAATTGGAGGATTAATTTGGATGCAGGGTTCGCCGTCCAAACAATTAGAATTTAGCCAAGCATTGCAAGTTCAAGCAAAAGTGCCTTTACTTTATGCCATGGATGCCGAATGGGGCTTATCCATGAGGCTCGACAGTACAATTAAATACCCCCGCCAAATGACACTGGGAGCTATTCAAAATCATCAATTAATTTATGAGTTTGGCACACGCATGGCTTACGAGTGCCGACGAATGGGCATTCACGTTAGTTTTTCACCAGTGTTAGATATTAATAATAATCCTAAAAATCCGGTAATTGGCACTCGCAGTTTTGGCTCTGATCCCCAATTGGTAATAGATTGTGGTGCGGCATACATGCGAGGCCTGCAGGAACACGGGGTATTGGCAACGGGCAAGCACTTTCCCGGACACGGAGATACAGAAACCGACTCTCATACCGGTTTACCGGTAATCCCCTACTCAAAAAACAGACTGGACAGTTTAGAATTAAAACCATTTAAAGCATTAGTAGAACAAGGTATCGGGAGTTTAATGATAGCCCATTTACATTTACCCAAGCTTGATGCTACGCCTTTTTTACCAAGCACTTTGTCACGAACTATTGTTACCGGTATTTTAAGAAACGAATGGAATTATGCAGGTTTATTGTTTACAGATGCATTAAATATGAGTGGTGTAAGAGCCCATTTTAAGCCCGAAGAAATTGAAGTTATGGCCTTAAGGGCTGGAAACGACATATTGCTGTTTAGTGAAAATCCCAAACAGGCCATAGAACATATAAAATCTGCACTTCAACAGGGAGTTTTATTGCAAGAAGAACTTGACGCTCATTGCAAGCGTGTACTTGAAGTAAAATACAAGTATTGTATATTAAAACCTCAAACCGAAATCACCGATTTAGATGCAGATTTAAATTCTGCAGATGCAAAAGATCTAAATAGTACACTTTATGAGCATGCCCTAACCCTGTTAAAATCCGAGTCCGGTTTTTTACCTCTGGGTATAAATGAAAATAAGAAAATTTTATGTATTAGTATAGGTGCCGAACCAGGCTCAGTGTTTTTTAAGAGATGGAAAAAATTCAGTCGAGCCTCAGAGATATGCGTTTCGCCTGAAACTTTTATTAAAAATAATGCGTCCTTAAAAAAACAAACTCGTGCATTTGATCAGGTTATTATTCAAATTGCTAAAAATGTACCTGCAACCCAGCGCAATGGATTTTGGAAAAGTGTATGTGACATTTCAAAATTAAAGCCCACCTGTGCAATGTTGTTTGCAACACCGTATAATTTGCAAGGGTTATCAAATGATAATCCTTTAAAAGCGCTTGCCATAGCCTATGAATACAATACAGTATCAGAAATTGCAGCGGCCGAGGCCCTAATGGGTGCATTTCCCATACAAGGCAAATTACCCGTTTCAGCAGGTGCATACACCATACACTCAGGTATTGACTGGAGTCCTAAATCTTTACATAATAGTATTAATACCCAATCTAAAGCAGAGCAAATTAAATTACGAATAGACAGCATTGCCCAGTCTGGTATTGAACGCCATGCATATCCGGGTTGTCAGGTGGTTATTTTAAAGGATGGTAAACCGGTATACTTAAAGGCCTATGGCCATTTAACCTATGATTTAAAAAGCAGCGAGGTTACAATGCAAACCTTATTTGATTTGGCAAGTTTAACAAAAGTTTTATCTACATCCCTTGCACTGATGCGATTAAAATCGCAAAATCAGTTTGATTATCATAAACCACTGATGGCCTATTTACCGCATTATTTAAAAAAAGGACATTTAAAGATTGAAGATGTACTAACGCATCAGGCAGGTTTAAAAGCATGGATACCTTTTTATAAAGAATTTTTAGATTCCAGCCAAAACCTAAGGCCAGGATATTGCAGCAGAACTGCGTCTGGCACATTTACCTGTAGCATAGCTGAAAATCTCTATACCTCAAAATGTATTCGTGATTCTATTATGCAAATTATTGAAGCATCGGCGCTTGGTCCTAAAAAGTATTTATACAGTGATTTAGGATATTACTATATGCAAGAAATAATTGAGGGTGTTTGTAAAAAACCCTTAGATGTATTTGTGTCAGAACTATATAGTCAAATGGGATTAGGATTAACCTATAATCCACTTCAAAAACATAAACGTCCCGAAATTGCACCAACAGAATTTGATGACGGCTTTAGAAAACAACTTGTACACGGGCATGTTCATGATCCTGGAGCAGCTTTAAATGGTGGAGTGGCGGGGCATGCTGGGCTTTTTGGTAATGCCTTGGATGTTGCAAAATTAATGGACATGTTTTTGCATTTGGGCCGATTTGAAAATCAATATATTTTAGACAGTAATGTAGTAAAAACGTTTACCCGTAAAGCATACTTTAACGGAAACCGCAGAGCACTTTGCTTTGATAAACCCGAACCAAATGCTAAAAAAAAATCGCCTGTAACCGATCTTTGCAGCATGGAAAGTTTTGGGCATTCCGGTTTTACAGGCACATTTGCTTGGGCAGATCCCAAATCTAATTTAGTGTTTGTATTTTTAAGTAACCGCGTTTATCCCGATGCTGAAAATCCGCTTTTAGTAAGGTTAAAAATAAGACAACGCATACACGAACAGGCTTATGCGCTTCTACAGGCGAAATGAAAAAGCTAAGCCTTTATTTGTGTATGTTTGTTTCATACAAGGCTTTAATGCTCAAAACTGGGTGCTACCTATGGATACCCCCCTACGGGTGGTTTGTAATTTTGGCCACTTACGGTCTAATCATTTTCATTTTGGCATTGATATTAGTACTGAGGGTGTTGAACAAAAACCTATTTATGCAGCAGCCGATGGAACTATATCTCGTATTGTTGTAAAACGGGGCGGTTATGGCAAGGCGTTATATTTAAAGCATAAAAATAATTACACTTCTGTTTATGGCCATTGTCATCATTTTTCAGAGGCTTTAGAATCGTATATCAATAAAAAACTTAAAAGCCTACAAACATCTGAGTTTGATTGGATAATTTCAGATACCAGTTTAACTTTTAAAGCGGGAACATTGATTGCGTATTCTGGTAATACCGGATATTCAACCGGGCCGCATTTGCATTTTGAAATTCGTAATAGTCAAAACGAATCGCCCTTAAATCCAAGATTATTTATTCGTTATAAAGACACTATTAGACCCATGCTTTATAAAATTTCAATATTTGATTTAAAAAAAAATCATACGCCCTGTTTAATACATTCTTTAAAAGTTGATTCTTTGAAACACCCTCTAGATACCATATGTATTTCCAGCAAGAATTTTGGAATTGGTTTAGACGGGGCCGATTGGAATGATTTTTCAAAAAAACACGGACTCTTTAATGTTTCTATTGAAATTGACGATGCCCCCGTGTACCAACATATTTTAGATCAAATCGATTTTGCAGAATCTGAATATGTTAAGTGGTATACCGCTGCCTTTAACGATGCCTTTACACAAAATTGTTTTGCATCAGATGTTCCTGCACCCACCCGTTTTAAATATTTCAACAGGGGCATAATTCATTTAAACGACACACTTGTTCATCATTTAAAAATTAATGTTAAAGATGAGTCAGGTAATTTAAGATCATATTCAAATTTAATTCGGTATAAAAATTTAGATCGTAAATCTAAACTTAAACCCTTGATATTGTGGGATAGTCTGCAACCGGAAATTTCCGTTACAGGTTCCGGGCCCTTAACATTTACATGTCCGCAAAATGTAATGATGCTTCGGCAAAATATTAAAATTGTACAAGGTAATGCAATAAGTCCCCAATTTACAATCACCGCCCCGTTTCCGGTATTTAATAAAAAACTATCGGTACTATGGAAAAATTCAGCTTTTAATAATCTCTATAATCACAACTATTATGTTCGTGGTCCCCATACTATACGACCGGCATTTAGGTATCAGCACGATTCGTTATGTTTTTTTATTCAAGAGGCCGGTGTATATAAAGTTCAACGTGACCTAAATGCCCCAAAAATATCATGTGTGTATATAAAAGAATATGTTAAAAGTAAATCGCGAAAAAAACGAAAAAAAGTTATTCGGGTACTTAAAGGGCCTTGCCTATTTAAAATTACTGACGACGAAAGCGGAGTAAATACCTTTAAAGTATTTTTAAACGGAGTTTATACAAGGTCGTATTTAAACCGTGATATGACTTTAGAGCTAACTGGTATTACGTGGGAATCATTAGCAGCAGATGATTATATTGAAATTGAAGCGACTGACCATTGCCAAAACACGTCACGGCAAACGTTTTACCGCAAGGGCGTTAAGATACCTTAAACTTTCGGGGCCTTTATTAAATAATACATCCAATGTACTTAAATTGGAAATAAAATCAAATTTGTTGGCAAACACTTGTAAATACGGTTCATATAATATGTCAAAGGCATTTAAATGCACATCGGATTGAATATACATTTCTGAATGTGTATTTAGACCCTCTAGTTTTAAAGTAGATAACAGCCACGAATAAAGCAGCGAATTAAATGAAAACAGATTGTCTAATGTAGATTCGTACAACGTATATATTTCGGGTTTGTAGTGCCAATAAAAAGGCGACTTATTATACGCGCTATCCAGTGCTCTTAAATGTGTGTGCCGCCAACGGGTACGATTACAAATACGTATAGCATTATCCGAAATTCCACGTTGGGCATGTATAGGAATTGTTAATACCTGTTTGCCGTTTGCCGAAAGTATTTCACATCGATTTTTAAATTTTTGTTTTTGAAAAACACCGTTTTTAAATTCAAAAGTATTAAACCGCATAGCGGTAACAAGGTGTTGAATGTTGGGCCAATACGCAAGTTCTGTACCCGTATGCATCAATTAAATAGGTATACTTTACCCTTAATAAATTCGTCAGCAATAATGCCCCAGCGCCTTGAATCGTTTGCGTTGTCACGATTATCACCCATAAAAAAATAAAAGTCTGATTGCGCAAGTGTATACATGCGGCGCTTTTTTGCATCCAGCAAAGATGGCAATGACATACAGGTTTGGCATCTTAAATTGCTGTAATAGTTACTCCAGGGGCTGGTACTCCACAGTGTATCACCGCGTTTGGGAATGCGAATTGGACCATAAAAATCCATGTTCCAGGGGTAAATGCTGTCGTGGGGAAAACATTCCGAATCCCAGCGTAAGGGCGTATCTGATTTTCGTTCAAAAAAAACAAATGCTGTGTCCGCATTCAGCGTTTGCTCATAGCGTTTGGGTATGGCATAACAATATTCATGATCGGGCCCAATAGAAGCGCCTTGAACAAATTGAAACAAAGCAATATACGAGGAATCTAATTTTCGTTTTGTTTGAAAATTAAAATTGTAACAAATATCAAATGGTTCTGTTATGGCAATACCATTAATGTATACGGTTTTATCTTTTATTTGTAAAGTATCGCCGGGCATACCTATAATACGTTGAGCGGTTAACTGCGGTGTACCGGGTAACGGAATAGTATACATAAAAACATCAAAGCGCGATTTGGTGCGTGCCATATAATTAATTAATAACTTACTGCCGGGTACAATAGAATTGTACATATCGGTATTCATTTGTTTTCGAAACGACACTACAAAATACAAGGTTAGCATTACGCCTAATAGGGCAATGGATATATTTCTAAGCGATTTAAATTTTGCGAATTTAAACATGCAATGCTATTTCATGTTTTTAATATGGATTATGTTTTATCCTTTTTTCGTTTTTTTCGCCATTTAAAAAACAACCAAAGTGCTATTGAACAACTTATAAAGGGCCATTTAACAGAGTGCAAATTTCCATTTTCCACATAACATAAAAAACGCGACCAGCGGTATTTGCCATCGTGTTCGTTTTTAAACAAAGACTTTACAAATGATTTTCCACTTACCGGATTGTTTTCTTCATATTTTACACTAGCCCAAACAAAAAACGGTGAACCCACCACATGATCGTAAGGCACAAAACCCCAGCAACGGCTGTCAGCACTATTATGACGGTTGTCCCCCATCATAAAATAATAATCTTGTTTAAAAGTGTATTCGTATAAAGGAGCTCCATCATACAAAACGGCATTTCCTTTTAACTGAACCTGGTGAATTCCATCATCATACGTACTAAGTATTTTTTCATACATGTAAAAATTATCTCGGGTTATTCGTATCGATGTTCCGGCTTTAGGAATCCAAAGAGGTCCAAACCAATCGTTATTCCAAGGATACAATGTATCGTGTGGAAATATGCGACTGTCAAACCCGGATTTACGGTCGGTACGTAATACAACCTGCGCAACACGGGCATCTTGTGCAACGGTTTTTGCCTTTAAAGCAGTTAAGTTTAAGCAATACACCAGCGTATCATTTGTATTGAACGTAGTTTGTAGGGCTTTGCGTTCAGCAAGGGGTAATGGAATGCCATTATTTGTGTTTTGAAAAAGTGAACTCATCACTAAAAGCGTATCGCGCTTATCGATATAACGTGAAACTTTAAAGGCTTCGGTAACATATATATCGTTTTGGTCAAGCCATTCTTGAGTTACAAAATCCGTTGTAGATTTTACAAAATAATGATGTTGTAGGTTTTGAGGTTTTTCCAATAGCTTTCCATTAATGTATACTTCGGCATTTTTAATACGCAGCGTGTCTCCGGCAATAGCAATGCAACGTTTTACATAATGATCGCGTTTATCTACCGGTCTGCCTACAACGGGTCCAAATGTTTTTACATCCTGATGAACGCGCATCCAGGCTTCGTGATGCCATGTGCTAAATGTGCCATGTGGATTATTTTGTGCTTCTTGCTCGGTTAAGTCGCGTACAATTTGATAATAACTGGTATTTTGATGTTTTATGGCTACCGTATCGCCATCCGGATAATTAAATACTACAATATGATTATTTTTTACAGTTCCAAAACCGGGCAGTCTTAAATACGGTAATTTCAGCCATTGCATATACGAGGGAACCGACTCTGTTAACGGCATAGTATGATGTGCAAAGGGGAATGAAAAAGGTGTTTGGGGCAATTTAGGTCCGTAGGCAAATTTATTTACAAATAAAAAATCGCCCACCATTAATGACTTTTCTAATGAGGATGTGGGAATTGTAAATGCTTCAATAAAATACCCGCGAATTACTGATGCGGCAATTACAGCAAAAATAATGGGATCGGCCCAGTTTTTTATAAATGAATTAGGCTCCGGATTATACTTTTCTAAACCGCTAAATTTTAAATCCGCACGACGTCCGGATGTATAAAAAAACACATAGGGTAAAATAATGGCAAGCGCCATATCTGCATTTTTTGTTCGGTTAAATGCGCGTGCTGTTAAAAACCCATATACCCCGTACATCATCAAATTAACCCCAGGCACCAGCATTAACAAGCCCCACCATCCTGGTTTTCCAAGGGCTTTACTGTAAATCCAAAAATTATAAACTGGTATATAGGCTTTCCAGGGCATTAAACCCATTTTTAAAAATAGCATGCCCAGTCCGTAAAACGAAAACACAACCAATGCTAAGTAAATCCAGTTTCCTGTATAATCCATACCTTTTTAAGTCCTTAAATTACGTTTTTAATAGGTATGGGCTTTTTAATGGCATTTAAATTTTCATAAAATCATTACCTTTAGGGTGCTAAACCTATGTTGTAAATAGGTATGCTTTATTATGATTCAAATTACTTTTCCCGACGGCCGCGTTCAGGCCTATGAAAACGGAACCACCGCATTACAAATTGCTCAAAGCATAAGCGAATCTCTGGCACGTAATGTTCTTGCTGCAGAAGTAAACCAAGAGGTTTGGGATGCCACAAGGCCCATTTCACATGATGCCACACTGCATTTATTAACCTGGGAGCAGCTACAAGGTAAATCCACCCTGTGGCACTCCGCTGCGCATTTAATGGCCGAAGCCTTAGAAGCTTTGTATCCCGGCATACAATTTTGGGTTGGCCCGCCTGTTGAACAGGGATTTTATTATGACGTAGATTTAAACGGCCATACATTAACACCTGATAATTTTGCTGCTATTGAAGCTAAAATGCTGGATTTGGCCCGACAAAACAACCCTTATCAGCGAATTGAAAAATCTAAAACCGAAGCCGTTGATTATTTTACTGAAAAAAACGATCCGTATAAACTGGATTTATTGCAACGGTTAAATGACGGTGAAATTACGTTTTACAAACAGGGACAATTTACAGACTTGTGCAAAGGACCGCATATTCCGCATACCGGATTTATAAAAGCTGTAAAGCTTATGAATGTTGCTGGTGCCTACTGGAAAGGGGATGAAAACAATAAAATGCTAACCCGTATTTACGGCATCGCATTTACAAAAGAAAAAGATCTAAAAGCGTATTTACATATGCTTGAAGAAGCCAAAAAACGTGACCATCGTAAGCTGGGTAAAGAGCTTGAATTATTTACCTTTTCTGAAAAGGTAGGTATGGGCTTACCCCTTTGGCTACCAAAGGGTGCTATGCTGCGCGAACGATTAATACAATTTATGCAGCGGGCTCAACTTAAAGCCGGTTATGTTCCCGTTGCCACACCGCACATAGCGCACAAAGATTTATACGTTTGCAGCGGTCATTATGAAAAATACGGCAGTGACGCATTTAAACCCATACTTACTCCTCATGAAGGTGAAGCGTTCTACCTCAAACCCATGAATTGTCCGCACCACTGTGAAATTTACAAAGCCTTGCCACGATCCTATAAAGATTTACCGGTTCGTTTAGCTGAATTTGGTACGGTATACCGCTATGAGCAACATGGCGAATTGCACGGTTTAACGCGCGTACGAGGCTTTACACAGGATGATGCGCATTTATTTGTTCGTCCCGATCAGGTTAAAGAAGAGTTTTGTAAAGTAATAGATTTGGTGCTATATGTTTTTAAAGCATTAAAGTTAAATGATTATACCGCTCAGATTTCATTACGCGATCCTGAGCAGCCTGGCAAGTATATTGGTAGTGATGAAAACTGGAATTTGGCGGAAGCATCCATAATAGCATCCGCCGCTGAAAAAGGTTTAAAAACCGTAGTAGAATTAGGCGAGGCTGCATTTTACGGGCCTAAACTTGATTTTATGGTACGTGATGCTATTGGACGTAAATGGCAATTGGGCACCATACAGGTAGATTACAACCTGCCCGAACGCTTTGAGCTAGAATATACTGGTAGTGATAATCAAAAACACCGACCCGTAATGATACATCGGGCGCCTTTTGGTAGTTTAGAGCGTTTTATTGCATTACTAATAGAACATTGCGGAGGTCAATTTCCACTGTGGCTTAGTCCTGAGCAATATGCCATTTTACCAATTTCTGAAAAATATAACGCATATGCTTATGAGGTGGCTGCTGCACTTGAAACAGAAGATTTAAGAGGTTTTATTGATGATCGAAATGAAAAAATTGGTAAAAAAATACGCGACCAGGAAGTTCGTAAGGTGCCTTTTATGTTAGTGGTGGGCGAAAAAGAACATGCCCAACAACAGGTTTCGGTTCGGGAGCATGGTCGTGGCGATATTGGAACCATGTCGATTACTGAATTTTCAGCTCATATTAAAAAATTAATTGCACAGGATCTGAATTAAACTTAATTGTTTATTTTCGTGACAAATTACTTTACTATATAACTAAAAAACGGAGGATTTATCAATTCAAATCAAAAGAGCCCGGCACCATCAGGGCCCCCCAGACCACCACGTGGTTTAAAAGCAGGTTTCAAACGCCCAGGAGTTAAAGAAGAATTACATCGCATCAATAACCGTATTACGGCTCCCAAAGTCAGGGTTGTTGCTGAGGGCATCAATCCCGGTGTTTATGCAATTGCACAGGCAATTAAAATGGCCGAAGAAATGGGTTTGGATTTGGTTGAAATTGCTGCACAGGTTGATCCGCCGGTGTGTAAAATTGTTGATTATAGCAAATTTTTATACGAGCAAAAGAAAAAAGCCAAAGAAATGAAAGCCAAGGCGGCCAAAATTGTTATTAAAGATATTCGTTTTGGTCCGCATACCGACGAGCATGATTATAATTTTAAAAAAAATCATGCTATTAAATTTTTGCAAGAAGGCTGCAAGGTAAAAGCCTACGTGTTTTTCAGAGGTCGTGAAATTGTATTTAAAGAACAAGGTGAGCTGTTATTATTAAAATTTGCAAGTGAATTAGAAGCCTATGGTAAAGTTGAACAATTACCGGCCATGGAAGGTAAAAAAATGAACTTGCTTATAGGTCCAAAAAAAGTAAAATAATCAGTTTTTAAGGTCTTTTACAATTTGTGAAGATTCGTATAAATACAGATCTTTTGAGAGGGCTTCTACCCATTTAAGTTCTCTGTTTTTTCGGCTGGTATCAGCTTCTATCCGTTTTAAGTCATTGGGTAACAGCGAAGCGCCAAAACCTGAAATAGATTTTTTATTTGCCTCCAATTCTTTAGCTTCATCGCGCCATACTTGTTGTTGCTTGCGAAACAATACCAGTTGCAAGGGTACGGCTGTATTTTCTTTTTTTGATTTTACACGAAGGGCCTGTTTTTTTAAATACTCAAATCCCGCCTGAGTCGAAATACGTTGGTTACTTTTTTTACGTAATTCGTCAAGGCTGCGCATTTTATATGTTTTAGTTTTTGCAGAGGCAATTTGATCCCAAGGCATGGGATTAAACATTTCTTTTTCACCCAAATCTATATATTCATATGGGTCTGGCAACATCAAATCCGGACTTACCCCTTTAAGTTGGGTTGAACCACCATTTATTCTGTAAAATTTTTGTTGCGTAACCTTTACAGAACCTGTAGGTTTTAAAGCAACTAAATGCTCTGGAACCATTTGATCCAAATCAATAAAAGATTGTACGGTGCCTTTTCCAAAACTCTGTGTACCTACAATGCAGCCTCGTTTATAATCCTGTATAGCAGCTGCTAATATTTCACTGGCACTGGCACTGTTGTGATTTACCATAATTACCAACGGCCCATCCCACACCACACCCGCATTAATATCTTCTAATACTCGTATATCTTGAAATTTAGAACGTACCTGAACAACAGGACCCCGATCTATAAACAATCCGGCCAAATCAACCGCCTCTTGCAACGAGCCTCCTCCATTATCACGTAAATCTAAAATTAACCCCTTTATCCCCTGTGACTTTAGTTTTTCAATTTCACGGCGCACATCTTGAGAACAATGGTGTGCGCCATTACGGGTAAAATCGGTATAAAAGGAAGGTAAATAAATATACCCTTGCAAATCGTTATTTTTTAGTACTGCACTTTTGGCAAAAGTTTCTTCAATTTCTATAACATCCCGTATAATTGAAATTACTTTAGTACTGTTATCATTTTTACGAACGGTTAACCGTACTTCTGTTCCTTTTTTGCCTTTAATAAGTTCAATGGCATCTTCCATTTCCATATCTGTAATGTCAACAGGTTCGTTTGAGCCCTGTGCTACTTTAAGAATATCATCTCCTGCTTTAAGTTCGCCCTGCTTGTAGCTGGGGCTGCCAATTATAATTTCAGATACTTTTAATATTCCGTCTTTTTGCTGTAGCCTTGCGCCAATACCTTCAAATTGTCCGCTCATACTCTGATCAAAACGCTTTCGTTCAACCGGTGCAAAAAACTGAGTATGCGGATCTAAAAGCGATGTAAAGTGGTTTACAAATTCACCGAAATATTCTTTTTCGGTTCGGCGCTCCAGACGCTTTATCCATTCGTTTTGATTTTTTAATGTTTTTTGCCGCGCATCATTAAGTATACTGTCATTTTGATATTTAGTGGGTTTTGTTGATTTTTTCTCAAGTGCCGTAAGCCCTTCATCAACACGAACCATAACCTGATATAAAATCATTTTTCGCCATTCGTTTTTTAAATCAAATGCAGATTTAGAAAAATGCTGTTTGTCGCCGTCCGTTTCATACACATCTGTAGTTTCAAGCAATATCGGTTCTTGTAAAAGCGCCTCCGACCAAGATTTTTTTTCTTGTATTCTGGTTTTTATACGCTCAACGTACATTTTAAAAAACACTAAATTTTCACCTATAATTTGATCGTCGAGTTCTAATTTATACCTGCTGAGTTCTACCGAATCTTGAGCCGTTAATAGCTTTTTGTTAAGCTCAGTATTTATGCATCGGTTAAACAGCCGCATACTGGTTGAATCGTTTAAAGCTATAGGATTATAATGCGTTTGATCGATGCTTTGCACTACCATGTTAAACACAAATCCGTACGAATCAAAATGGGGTTTATCAAATGCCAAAACACCCAATAAAGTAACTAATATAATAGATCGAAGCCACATCATAAGTAATCAATAAACATAAAGATACACTTTATAATTAGGCATTTTCCAATTTACAAAATTTAACGTAATTGTTTATTAACTTTTATGCTCGCTTTCAATTTGTTTTTTTACAACCAATACGAGGCCTGAGTCTAACAGCATATACCCGTATTCAAAACAGTAATTGTATTGGTGCCCATTACGTGTAATTTGTGTATGTGTTATATATTTAAAATTAAAGCCTAAGTCTAAAAGTTTTTGCTTGGCCAGTGTTATCTTATCACTGGTTAATACGTATTGAAGAATTCTGCGGTTTTTGCGTAACATTAAAATCAAGTTTCTCACGTAATTATTTTCATTACTATTTAATTTATTATTGTGTGCATTACGACACAGATCGGAACAGAATTTTTTGTCGCTTCTGCCATTAATAGCCTCATTACAAAATAAACATATTCGCTTTTCCATACCTTAATGCATTACACGAAGTGTGGTTTTTATGATTTTTGCTTTTTGCTTGGCTTTTTGAAGTGTATCGTCCGTTACAGTAACATGGCCCATTTTTCGAAAGGGCCGCGTTTCAGCTTTACCATACAAATGCACATATACCCCCTGAAATTTTAAAACCTGATCTAAACCTTGGTAACGGGCAGTTCCGGTATATCCTTCAGCGCCCACCAAATTTACCATAACTGCAGGTGAACGTAGTCGGGTGTCGCCCAAAGGCAAATTTAAAATTGCACGCCATTGCTGTTCAAATTGTGATGTGGCATTGGCCTCTATGGTATGATGCCCGCTATTATGGGTTCGTGGTGCCACTTCGTTTACCAACAATTCTCCCGATGTACTCACAAAAAATTCAACTGCTAAAACACCCACTAAGTTTAACGCTTGCGCAAGACTTTCTGCTATTTTATATGCCTGTTGTTCCATATTTTTTTTTACTGCTGCAGGACAAAATAAATAATCTACTAAATGCGCCTTGGGGTCAAAAGCACATTCTACGATAGGAAAACACTGTATATCACCATTTACATTTCGCGCAACAATTACAGAAAGTTCTTTTTCAATTTCCACCATACGTTCTAAAACACTTGGTGCGTCAAAGGCCTTTTCGATGTGGTCTGCATCGTGCAAAGGCATCACGCCACGTCCATCATATCCGCCTTTTCGCAACTTTTGGAAAAATGGAAAATAGGCTTTAAATCGAGAAATCTGTTGGCGGTTTTCGGTAAGAAAAAAATCGGGACTGGGAATCTGATGCTTTTGATAAAACTGTTTTTGTAACCCCTTATCTTGAATGAGCTCGATTAATTCGGGATGTGGATATACACGACAACCCTCTTTAACCAGTTTTTTTAATGCTGCCGTATTTACGTCTTCAATTTCAATGGTAATTATATCGCGGCCTTTACCAAATTCATACACCGCATCAAAATCCCTCACATCTCCTAAGGTAAAAGATTTACATACCGATTTACAAGGCGCTTGTGGATCTGAATCCATTACAGAAACCTGAAGATTTAAATTCATAGCGGCCTGCAGCAGCATACGGCCCAGTTGACCGCCGCCTAAAAGTCCTATATTAAGTTGCGTTATATCCAATTGCGACATTATGATAAAGATACACAATAGGAAAATATTATTTTATTGATTTTTTTGGCCGCCTAAATTGTTTTTTAAAGTTTTGTTTAATGTAAAGTACACTATAGCCCTTTAATACACATTGGGCTTGATTTTTACTGTGGACTCGTAGTGCTTAGTAACAAAAAACAATTAAAATTTTATATGATGTATATTAATTCGGCTTTTTTAGTTGGTATTTTAAATAAATACTGTCCAAATCAGTAAATGTTAATTGATTTTTTGCCCGAACATAAAATTACATCCACCATAATTGATTTTAAAAAAAATTAATGCTTTATTGGTATAAGTCTGTAAC
>RFNG01000066.1 GCA_009927275.1 Sphingobacteriia bacterium
ATGTTGATGAAATAAACCCTGATGTTTTAATTTTTAAAATCAAACAACAATCGAAATCTTTAAAATCTGCTTTTAAAAAAAAGAGTTATTAGTTTTGTACAATTCCTTTGGGGTTATTTAGTGTTTGGTTTTTCGTAGACCTTTTAAATGAGAATAAAAAAACCTCTTCATATTGAAGAGGTTGAGTCGGGGTGGCAAGATTCGAACTTGCGACCTCCTGGTCCCAAACCAGGCGCGATAACCGGGCTACGCTACACCCCGATACTCATTTAAGGTTGGCAAATATACAACATTTATGCTTTTCAAACAGTCATATTGTTGTATCTTTACAGATTAAATTGCAAAAGCAGCAGGAAAATATTTGGATACTGGATTTTGGTTCCCAGTATACCCAATTGATAGCCCGCAGATTACGCGAGCTTAAAGTATATTGTGAAATACATCCCTACACCAAAATACCTAAAAATCGTGAAGGTTTAAAAGGAATAATTTTATCCGGAAGTCCTTTTAGCGTAAGAGCAGAAAATCCGCCAATACCCGATTTAGAGGGTCTTAAGGGACATTATCCCATTTTGGGAATATGTTATGGGGCACAATATTTATCTCATTTTTATGGAGGGGAGGTAGGAAGATCAGAACATCGCGAGTATGGTAGAGCGCAATTACAAATTATAGACGCTTCGTGTAAATTATTTGAGGGCGTATCAAAGGCCACGCAAGTTTGGATGAGTCATGGAGATTCTATTTTAAAATTACCTGAATCGTATATAATAACAGCGTGTACGGCTGATATTCCTATAGCGGCCTACCGTGTAAAAGGAGAGTCTACATTTGCCATACAGTTTCATCCTGAGGTATATCACAGTACAGAAGGTAAAACCATGCTTTCTAATTTTGTGTTTCAAATTTGTGGATGTTCAGGCTTATGGACTCCGGATGCATTTATAGAAACCACAATACAGGACCTACGCAATAAAATTGGTACCGAACAAGTTATTTTAGGATTAAGTGGAGGGGTAGATAGTAGTGTGGCTGCGGTATTATTACACCGTGCAATTGGGCATCAACTTACCGGAATATTTGTAGATAATGGACTGTTACGTAAAGATGAATTTTCTCAAGTATTACAATCGTACCGGCACATGGGTTTAAATGTTCGCGGAATAGATGCCCGTGATAAATTTTATAAAGCCTTAGAGGGGATAGCAGACCCCGAACAAAAGCGAAAAATTATTGGTAAAGTTTTTATAGATGTATTTGACGCGCAATCGCGTGAACTAAGTGGGGCACAGTGGCTGGCGCAGGGTACTATTTATCCGGACGTAATTGAAAGCGTTAGTGTAAAAGGTCCTTCGGCAACTATAAAATCGCATCATAACGTTGGGGGATTGCCAGAATACATGAAGTTAAAAATTGTGGAGCCGTTACGAAATTTATTTAAAGATGAAGTACGGCAAGTAGGCAAAGCCTTAGCGTTGGATGAACGGATTCTTAACAGGCATCCTTTTCCCGGACCTGGTTTGGGAATTCGTATTTTGGGTGCTATTACGCCAGAAAAAGTGCAATTATTGCAGGAGGCGGATTATATTTTTATTTCAGAATTACAACAATCGGGCTGGTATGATAAAGTTTGGCAGGCCGGTGCTATTTTACTGCCTGTGCAAAGCGTAGGCGTAATGGGCGATGAACGAACCTATGAACAAGTTTTGGCATTACGGGCCGTAACCAGTACCGATGGAATGACCGCAGACTGGAGTCATATTCCCTATGAACTTTTGGCTAAAATAAGCAATTCAATTATTAATCGTGTGCGTGGTATAAACCGTGTGGTGTACGATATTAGCTCCAAACCACCCGCTACTATTGAATGGGAATAGTATGCAGTTTTACTTGAGAACATTTTATTTTATACTATTTTTTTCGATATATTGTTTTGTAAGTATAGAACTCCTTGCTCAAGTTAATTTTGGAAAAAAAGTTTTATACAAAGGGGATTCATGCTGGATGCTTACCGTTGAAAAAGGTCAAACCTGGTATGGCATAGCTAAACTATACACTACATCAATAGCAAAAATCCGCACATTTAATTTAAACCAAGATTCAATCTTGAAAATAGGACAACAATTATACATTCCTATAAATGTTTTTAAAAGCTCTGGAAATGATTCATTGCGTATTAATTCGCAACAAGATTTAACTAAATTAATACAAACAACCTATACGCTTAATCCTAATAAACCATTACGAATTACGGTATTTCTTCCGTTTTCATTTAATGAAACAAAACAGTTGAAAGCGCGTGAAGTATTACTACAAAAGAAAAAAATACCAAAACTTACAGATAATATGACGGCATACTACAGGGGTCTAAATGCCGGGTTTGCCAAAGCTAAATTACCAGTTAATTTTTCAGTGTACGATGCTGCTGAAAATGACACGCTTTTAATTCATAACTGGGCTTCAAAGCAGGGATTTGAAAGCACGGACTTAATTATTGGACCTGTTTTTTCAAGGCCGTTTAAAGCATTGCTTAATGCTCGTAATGGATGGAATGTTCCAGTAGTATATCCGTTTGTTCAAAGTTCGATTAAAAGCGATAGTATAGTAAATGTTTTTTTCCCACTTCCGGGTGTTAAAGAGCTGATTGAAAATCTTGCATACTATTGTGTGGATAGTTTAACGCATCATACGGCATCTATTCAAATTAAGGTGTCATCTAAATCGGATAAAACGGAAACAGATTTAACAAAACTATTTATACATTTTGTTAATCAACGTGTTAAGGCATATAATCCCCTTTCTATTGATACCCTGATATTTGAAAGCCCCAAACAATCAAATATTATTGCCGTGTTTAGCTCAAACGAAGTTTATTTAAATAAGCTTGTAACACAATTGGCATTAAATCGAAATACTAATAAATTACATTTATGCTCACATTTAGATTTAAGTCGTTTTCAAAATTTAGACATGAATGATTTAAATGCTTTAAATCTTACTTTTCCTTCAGCATACAATCTTTTATCCAATCAAAAATATAATTCAGAAGACGCGTATCGCTGCGAAAACGAATATTTTAAGTTTGGCGAAGGGCTTGCCACACTTATTTCAAATCAAATTCAAAACAAAAACAACGTAATTAATTTTAATGATTTAGAATCAAAATCTAATTGTGCAGATTGTATCCTTCAAAATAATTATTACACCACGGGATATTCTAATATGAACATTCGAAACAATGGGGTTATGTTGTTTAAATATCAATCGTTTAAGCTGCGCCAAATACAATGGATTTACTCGCAAAAGCCATTAAAAAACTACTAGCATTTTTTATAAATACGAATGGTGTTGTTTTCAATTACGTAACTCCATGTGCTTGGTAGTGCACGAATTATAAAATACTCATACACATTAAGGCGTTTGTTTTTTTGGTGTGAATCTATTTCCAGTGCATGCATTATAAAGGCCTGCGTATTGGGATGTTGTTTGTTAAAATGAAATAATATATGCGTAATAGTATTCATAATGGCATATACTTCATGTTTAAAAGTTAATTCGTATCCGTCATTTAAAAAGGAGTCATCGGCAAGTCCAAACACAAAATCAAAAATAAGTGGAGCATTTAAGCGTCGGTTAAATCGGGCTTCGTATTTTAAACCGCTGTGCGTATAAAAATAGTAGATACCTGAATGTAAAAATTCAGGATATTCAATGCGGAGTTTCGTAAATCAGTGAATAAATGGTGAAACCTTAAGTTCTTTGATTCCTGGTTTATATTCATAAAAGCCCATTCCTGATTTTACACCTAAATGACCCGCACGAACCATATTTACAAGTAATGGACAGGGTGCATACTTGGGTTGACCGTAACCCTTTTGTAATACCTCTAAAATGCTTAAGCAAACATCCAGTCCTATAAAATCTGCCAACTGAAGAGGTCCCATGGGATGAGCCATGCCCAGCTTCATAACCGTATCAATTTCGGTAACCCCGGCTACACCTTCTTGCAAGGTATAAACGGCTTCATTTATCATGGGCATTAATATTTTATTAGCTACAAATCCGGGATAATCACGAACCTCAACGGGAATTTTATGCAAGTGCTTGGACAATTCCATAACTGCGTTGCAGGTAGCATCACTGGTTTTATAGCCACGAATAACTTCAACCAGTTTCATAACAGGTACGGGATTCATAAAATGCATGCCAATAACATCCTGCGGACGATTGGTTGCAGCTGCTAATTGTGTAATGGAAATAGAGGATGTATTTGTTGCTAAAATTGTTCCGGGTTTACAAATAGCATCTAAATCTTTAAAAATCTGTGTTTTTATTTGCAATTGTTCAGAAGCTGCTTCAATAACAATGTCTGCGGTTGCGCAGGCTTTTTCAAGTTCGGTAAACGTTGTAATACGTGCTAGGGTTTCTGATTTTAATGCTGCATGTATACTGCCTTTTTGAGCTTGCCGTTCTAGATTTTTTTCAATAGTTTGAACGGCTCGCTGTAGCGCATCCTGGCGTATATCAACCAAATGAACTGTACACCCGAATTGTGCAAATGTGTGTGCAATGCCATTTCCCATGGTGCCACTGCCTATTACGCAAACTGTTTTCATATTTAAAAAAAGCCCTTTCGGGCTTATGTTATTGATTAATACTGATTTTCTTTTCGAGTTCGTCAATATATGCCCTGAATCGCTTATCGGTATCCATTAAATTATTTACAGTTCGGCAGGCATGTAAAACGGTGGCATGATCTTTTCCACCGCAATGCATTCCAATAGTAGCTAATGACGATTTAGTCATGTTTTTTGCAAAATACATAGCAATTTGACGAGCTTGAACTACTTCACGTTTTCGGGTTTTGGATTTCATTGTATCAATAGCCAGATCAAAATAATCACAAACAACCTTTTGAATGTAGTCAATAGAAACCTCACGGGCGTTGCTTTTAACAAATTTGTCAATCATCGCTTTCGCCAATTCAAGTGTAATAATTTTTTTATTAAGACTTGATTGTGCCAATAAGGTTATTAATGCGCCTTCAAGTTCACGGATATTGGATGTAATACTGTAGGCTAAATATTCGTTTACTTCTTTTGGTAACTGCAAACCGTTGTTATGTACCTTTTTATCCAGTATGGCCATGCGCGTTTCTAATCCCGGTGTTTGTAAATCGGCACTTAAACCCCATTTAAATCGCGACAATAAACGCTGCTCAATCCCCTGAATATCAACCGGAGCACGATCTGCTGTTAAAACAATTTGTTTGCCAAGCTGATGTAAATGATTAAAAATATGAAAGAAAACATCCTGTGTTTTTTCTTTACCTGCAAAAAACTGTACATCGTCAATTATCAAAATATCAATCATTTGATAAAAATGTACAAAATCATTTTGATTGTTATTTTTTACAGAATCTATAAATTGGGCAATAAATTTTTCTGCTTGAACGTAAAGAACGGTTTTATTTGGAAAATTCTTTTTGGATTCTAAACCTATCGCTTGGGCTAAATGAGTTTTTCCAAGCCCAACACCACCATATATAAGTAAAGGATTAAATGCATTTCCTCCGGGTTTTTGGGATACCGCAAATCCGGCACTTCGCGCCAAACGGTTACAGTCGCCTTCAACAAAATTATCAAAACTAAATTTGGGGTTAAGTTGCGATTCTACCTGTACTTTTTTTAAACCCGGAATTACAAATGGATTTTTAATACCGTGTTGTGCAGTATCCAAAGGCATGTTTACCGATGGATTTTTAGTAGACATATTTAAACTAGGTAAATTAAAAGTTAATGGCGTTTCGGTTTTTGCAGAATCCTGGTCCATTACAATTTGGTATTCTAATTTACCTTCTGCGCCAATTTCCTTTTTAAGAACTTTTTTTATTAATCCAATATAATGTTCTTCAATCCATTCATAAAAAAACTGAGATGGAACTTGTATGGTAAGTATATCTTGATAAAGTTTAATGGCTTTAATAGGCTCAAACCATGTTTTAAAATTTTGACCACTGAGATTGTCTTTGATGATTTCTAAACAATCGTTCCAAACCTGTTCTGCACTGCGCTCTTTTATCATACTCTAAATACTAATCTTATTGTTTTGTTTTTGTGAGGATAAATATAGAGTGTTTATTTAGTTATTAACCGTGTTATCATAAAAAAAAAAAATTATTTTTTATGATAATTATTTTGGATTTAAAAATAAAATAAGTAAACTACAAGGTAATTTTTTGATGGTTAAAACTCCCATTTTTACCCGATTTAGTTAATTTAAATCGCGTTGCACCCAACCATGCGCCTCCCCAGCCCTGTTGGGTAATTAAAATGGGCCTGTGTGATGCATTTAATACTTGTATACCATCCTCTAAAAATGTATGGGTATGCCCGCCGGCAATCCAGTGTGTATGTTTCAAGTGTTGGGCTAATACACAATCGGAAATACGCGCATCGGCATATGAATATCCTAAATGCGACAAGCAAATAATGAGATTGCAAGCCTCCGTTTCTGCCAAATAGGTTTCCATCGTTTGAGCGCATGCCACAGGATCTTCATATGTAACAGCACTACTTATAGTGTCAGGCAATAATCCATTTAAACGGATGCCCAGGCCGTAAATTCCAATGCGAAAAGGGCCTTTTGAATGTATGCTGTATTTGCGAATTTGTGGATGATCTTCAAGCACAGTGCCCTCAAATCGGTAATTGCTACATACCATTGGAAACGCCGCATGCGGTAATTGTAATTTTAAATTTTCCAGCCCTAAATCAAAGTCATGATTGCCCAACGTACCGGCATCATAGCCCATATTACGCATGAGTTTGTATTCAAGTTCTCCTTTAAAAAAATTAAAATAGGGTGTGCCCTGAAATACATCCCCGCTATCTAATACCAATATATGTTCCATTTGCTTTCGAATTTGGCTAATGGCAAAAGCACGCTTAGCAAATCCACCCATATTTGGAAATTGGGGGTCTTGTGCGCTAAACGCATCTATTTGACTGTGGACGTCATTAGTAGTTAAAACTATTAGTTCATCAAAACTTTCATGCGTTGATTTTTGTGCACGTAGATAAGGGTTAAGTAATAGCGCCCCCGTACATATAAAATTTCTACGGTTCATTTTTGTGCCATTTTAATGAGTTATAATCACGTTGCTCTTTTTGGGCTTGTTCCAGTAAACAAGATCGTATACTATGTGTGGAGGGAAAAATATTTAAAGCTTCGGTTACTATACTAAAACCGTCACCACCATCAAATACAAAATTTGAACTAATAATACGCACGGGTACTTCAATATTCCAATCTTGTGGCATAGTAATTTGAATGTAATTACTATTATACCGCACAAAGGTAAATTTGTAAAAGTTTGTAATTGTTTTTGTTTTAAAAAATTGCTGTACGGTTTGGGGTTTAAATAATCCCTGTGCAATGGTGTTCTCAAAAGGCATAAGTTTAAAAAAATGATCTGTACGTAAACTGTCTTTGGGTAATCCTGCCCGAATGGCACCTTTATTTACTAGCACAATAATTACAGAGGCATCAGGAATGGGATGTACAACATCCGCGCCTTGTAACATGGCATGAGCCATCCATAAAGGCAGGAGCGTATCGGTTTTTAAACGGGCTTGCGTATTTATGCAAATAAAGGTATTAAGGTGTTTTTGTAAAGAGTCTTTATAAGGTTTAATTAGTGATTGCACGTGTAAATCAGAAGAATCTGCTTGTAATTTTAAAACGCTGTGTTGATGGTAAAGCCGCGGCGCAACACAGGACCAAAAAAACCAAATTATAAAAACAAAAACCCCCTTGCGTAGCATGCTTAAAAATACACAGTGAAGCGTATCTTTACACCATGATTTCTACAAAATCTCACATTCGGGTACGCTATGCGGAAACCGATCAAATGGGGTTTGTGTATTATGGTGTTTATGCTCAATATTATGAAATAGGTAGGGTAGAGTTGATTCGACAACTGGGATTTTCCTATAAGGAGATGGAAAGCCGGGGGATTTGGTTACCGGTTCGTAATTTTAACATTGAGTATTTAAATCCGGCATATTATGATGAAGTACTTACCTTGACTACAACCTTACACGAATTACCAAAAGGTATACGTATACCGTTTACGTATACTTTACATAATGCACAAAATGTATGTTTAAATACAGGATTTGTAGAATTGGCATGCATTAACAGTGTTACAAAAAAACCCTGTAAAATACCTCACTGGTTTGTACAAGCGCTGGAACCCCATTTTAAACTATAGGCTCCAGTATTTTAAATTTTGAATTTTAGATTTGTATATGCCTTTTACATCTACCAATACGCCATTGTTATTTAATATGGATTTAAAATAAGCCTCGTTTAGATTAACGTAAGGTTGATGATTAACAGCAACAATAATACCATCATACCTGCCTTTAATTGTTTGTAATCCAAACCCATATTCGTGTTTAAGCTCTTCTGAATCGGCATAGGGATCAACCAGTTCAACGGTTACGCCAAAGGATTTTAATTCTTTAACAATATCTGCAACTTTACTGTTTCGGATATCAGATACATTTTCTTTAAATGTGGCCCCCATAATTAATACGCGTGATTTGGAAATGTTTTTTCCAGCCGCTATTATTTTTTTAACGCAGGTTTTGGCCACATAAAATCCCATACTGTCGTTAACATAACGCCCGCTATTGATAACACGCGCATGGTAACCTAAAGATTCAGCTTTATGCGTAAGATAATAGGGATCTACGCCAATGCAATGGCCACCCACCAAACCCGGATAAAACTTTAAAAAGTTCCATTTTGTACCTGCCGCTTCTAATACGTCAAACGTATTAATTCCCATTTTATTAAAAATAATAGATAATTCGTTCATAAGTGCAATATTTACATCCCGCTGCGTGTTTTCTATTATTTTGGCGGCTTCAGCAACTTTTATGGAGGGGGCTTTATGAGTACCCGGTTCTACAATTATTTCGTATGTTTTTGAAATCTGATCAAGGCTTTGGGCATCGCAACCGCTTACAATTTTTAAAATTTTGGTTATGGTGTGTTCATGATCTCCCGGATTTATACGTTCGGGTGAATAGCCAACTTTAAAGTCGCGTACCGATTTTAAACCGGAAATTTTTTCCAAAACGGGAACACAGTCGTCTTCTGTACAGCCCGGATAAACGGTAGATTCGTACACTACGTAATCACCCTTTTTTAAAACTTTGCCCACTGTTTCAGAGGCCCGTAATAAAGGTTTTAAATCGGGTAGATTATGCTCATCAATAGGAGTTGGTACTGCCACAATAAAAAATCTGGCTTTTTTTAAATCTTTAATTTCAGCTGTAAATTGAATATCACAGCCTTTAAAATCAGCGGATTTAAGTTCATTACTGGGATCAATACCTTTCCGCATCATGGCAACACGTTTGGCATTAATATCAAACCCAATAACTTTAACTGTTTTGGCAAAGGCAAGGGCTATTGGCAAACCAACATAACCCAAACCAATTACGGCAATACAATCCGATTTGGATTTTAAACGAGGTACAATTTTAAATACATCAGACATTTTACAAGCGGGATTTCAATAGATTTTTATTTCGCAATTTATAAATACGTTCAATTATATCAACCACCTTAAGCCCCTCCATGGCATTGGTACTTACACTTTGTTTGCCTTTAAGCGTTTCAATAACGTTTTCAATTACGTTATGATGGTTATTTGCAGATCCTTTATACGCACCATAATCGTTTGCAGGATTGGTTGGTGCCAGTTTGGGCATAGAATAATTTTGAATATGGCAATATTCAACCTGATCCATATACTGACCCCCAATTTTAATGCTTCCATTTTCAGCCATTATGGTTAAAGAAGATTCCAGGTTTTTATCCCAAACTGCAGTAGAATAATTAATGCAGCCCATACCACCATTTTCAAATTCAAAAGTAACCAGTCCGCTGTCTTCAAAATCGGTATGTTGTTGGTGATTAAAGTCTGCAAACCGGGCCTGAATTTGCTTTATATCTCCAAACAACCAAAATAATATATCAATCCAGTGGCTAAATTGCGTAAATAAGGTGCCTCCATCTAAATCCTGAGTGCCTTTCCATCCATTTGATTTATAATAGCGTGCATCACGGTTCCAATAGCAGTTTAACTGTACCATGAATATTTGTCCAAGTATGCGGTTGTCGCAAAGGTATTTTAGCCATACACTGGGAGGCGAATAGCGGTTTTGCATTACGCAAAACACTTGGCGTTGTTGTATTAAAGCCGTTTGAATAATGCGTTCGGCATCAAACGTTGAAAGTGCCATGGGTTTTTCTATAACCACATGTTTACGATGCTCAAGTGCTAATAAGGCCTGCTGGGCATGTAAACCATTGGGGGTGCAAATATGTACCACCTCAATTTCAGGATGATTTAGAAGCATGTCAGCAGCATCCGTGTAATACGCATAATCCTGAGGATTAACACCGGTTGCGTCAGCCGGTAAAATATCGCACACTGCTATTAAACGCGCTTCGCTATTACGACGAATCATTTCGGCATGCCGTTTACCAATATGGCCTTGTCCAATAACTGCAAATGAAAATGGTGTTTTAGAAATCATAAGGCTATTTTAGTTACGCAATTGTGTTCCAGCTTATAATATGCACCGCTCTCGGTACATTGTGCAATGCCTTTGGCGTTAAATTCTAATCTGTGGCCAAACTCACTCATCCATCCGATTTGACGTCCCGGGTTTCCAACTATGAGCGCATATGCAGGAACCGTTTTGGTTACTACTGCACCGGCGCCAATAAATGCATAGGGGCCAATATCATGACCACAAACAATGGTAGCATTAGCGCCAATAGTTGCGCCTTTTCCTACATGGGTTTTTAAATAAGCATCTCTGCGGTTTACTGCACTGCGCGGATTTAAAACATTTGTAAAAACCATTGAGGGTCCTAAAAACACATCATCATCACAAGTAACGCCGGTATAAATGGAAACATTATTTTGAACTTTTACACCTGTACCCAAAATAACCTGCGGCGATATAACCACGTTTTGCCCTATGTTGCAATGGTTACCTATGGTAGCACCGCTCATTATATGGCTAAAATGCCATATTTTAACTTCGGAGCCTATAGTACAGCCCTCATCAACTACAGCAGTGGGATGCACAAAATAGGAATCGGTTTTCATGGTGGGCAAAGATAAAAGAAATTACCGGGATTTAAAGTTGAAAATCCATCAAGATTGTATCTTTAAGCCATGATAAAACATCCCGTATTTCCGTTTGTTGTTGCAGTTATTTTTTTGTGGATATGTACAGCCGTATTTTTTTTACCGGTTTTTAAAGATCAGGTGCTTTTGCAACAGGATATTATTCGTCACAAAGGCATGAGTAAGGATATTGTTGATTTTAGATCGGCTACTGGTGAAGAGCCGTTATGGACCAACCGTATGTTTGGCGGTATGCCGGCATTTCAAATTTCAACATTATACAGTGGTAACTGGCTTTCGTATCCGGATGTATTGATGAAACTTTTTATGCCATTGCCGGCCGGGTATTTATTTATGTACATGTTTTGTTTTTTAATACTTATGTGGTGCATAGATGTAAAACCACTTATTGCGGTAACCGGAGCCCTGGCATATGGATTTAGTTCATATTTTTTAATTATTTTGGAAGCGGGGCATAATTCAAAAGCTAATGCTATTGGCTATTTGCCGGCTTTAGTAGGAGGTGTGTATTTGATATTTAACAGCTCAAAACGGTATGTGGGATTTATTTTAGTTACATTATTTACAGCGCTTGAACTTAACGCCAATCATGTTCAAATAAGTTATTACGGCTATATTTTACTTGCATGTATTTTAGTGTATTTTGCCATTGAAGCCTTGCAAAAACATTCGTTTAAAGCCTATACAGTTAAGTTGTTGGTATTTTTATTAGCAAGTATTATGGGGGTTTTACCTAATGCAGGAAACTTAGTTTCTACCAAAGCATATAGTGTACATACCACCCGTGGACCATCTAAATTAAATGGTGAAGCTGCAGTATTAAAACAAACGCCTTTGGATGAGCCTGTTAATCCTTCCCAAATGAAATTGGCTCAGCAGGTGTTTAATGCCAATAAAACCAGTGGTTTAGATGCCGATTACGCAACACAATGGAGTTACGGTATTGGGGAAACATTAACCTTATTGATTCCTAATTTTAAAGGGGGAAGTTCACAAGCTTTACGCGATGCCGACAAATCGGTATTAAAGGGTGTAAATCCTGAATTTGCAGAACAAGTATTGGCCAGTTCGGCGTATTTTGGTGATCAGCCCTTTACTAGTGGTCCGGTTTACGCCGGAGCGATTATTTGTTTTTTAGCAATATTAGCCATGTTTTATGTTGAACATCCATTTAAGTGGGCTTTATTTGCTGCCACTTTATTATCAATTGTATTGTCTTGGGGACATCATGTAATGGGCATTACCAAATGGTGTATGGATGTTATACCCGGTTATAATAAGTTTAGAGCAGTTTCTATGACCCTGGTAATAGCCGAACTTACGTTGCCTTTATTAGCAGTAATGGCGCTTAAACAGTGGATTCAAAATTCAACGCAAAACACGCAAAAGCAAATGCGGGCATTAAAATGGGCACTTATATGTACCGGCGGATTATGCCTGGTTATGATTGTTATACCACAGGCCTTGGTGTCTTTTTCGCCCGCCGGAGAATCGGAACAGCTTGTACAACAGGCTGCTCAATCGGGAATTTCTAAACCCGAGGCCGAGCGCTATATAATGCAATTGATGCCTGAAATTGAACATGCTCGTAAACAGCTTTTAACTAACGATGCTACACGTTCATTGGTATTAATACTTTTAACAGCACTCATTTTATTTGGATATGTTAAATTAAAATCAACCAAAAATTCTATCCGTTGGGCTATCGGATTGGGAATTTTGATTTTAATAATGTTTGATTTATGGAATGTAAACCGGCGATATATTACAAACGATGCTTTTATTTCAAAAGCCCAAGAACAGGCTATGATAACTGTTAAAAGTGCAGCAGACGAAGATATTTTAAAAGATCAGGGCTTAGGGACATCGGGTTTTAAATTTGTCAGTTAGTCCCTTTAATGATGCCCAAACGTCCTATTGGCATAATTCAGTGGGAGGCTATCATGCTGCAAAATTAAAATCGTACCAGGAGTTTATAGATTTTGAGTTGGATGCTGAAATTAAATATATTTTTAAAAATGGTTCGGCCTTGTTCGGAACAGACAGTGCACGTGCAAAAGTATTGCAACGTTTGCATGGTTTAAACATGTTAAATACAAAGTATTTTATTTTACCCGGGGGAGAAACAGGTAATTCTATGGCGTTTAAAAACTCGCAAGCTTATGGATCTTGTTGGTTTGTTCGTAAGGTTGAAGTCGTTAAAAATACCGATGAGGTATTATTGCAATTACGTAGCAATCCTAATAAATATACAGCATGGGTAACAGCATCTGATTTTAAAACCAGTAAAGTTTATAATGCAGATAATTCAGAACTCCAATTGGTTACTAAAACGGCCAATGCCTGTACCTATACTGCAAACTGTAAAAGCGATGCATTTGCGGTATTTTCTGAAATTTATTACTCAGATGGATGGCATGTAGTGGTAGACGGTAAACCTTCAACCTACTTGTGTGTAAATAGTATTTTAAGAGGTATGGAATTAAAACCGGGATCGCATCGCATTGAGTTTAAATTTGAACCGGAGGTTTATAAAACCAGTAATACAGTTTCATTAATAGGTTCAATTGTTTTGTTTTGCTCGTGTTTAATTGCCGGTTTTTTAGACCGAAAGCAAGGAGATAGAACCATCAAAGAATAATAGCAAGTTGTGTCATTAATATTTTAGGGTTAAAGCCAAAATAAAACCTTATAATGTGATATATCAGTTTTAGACCAGTGGTTTTTAAAATTATTATGCAGTATCTTTGATATATGACTCCGGCTCAAGAAGTAAAAGTTAATGTAGTTAATATGGCTTTAATGGTTGTAGCCATGCTATTAGCATTTTTACTACCGTTTGAAACGTTTTTGTTTGCATATGCATTTTTAGGGCCATTACATTATTTAACCGAAATCAGTTGGTTGCATGATCGTCAGTATTTTTCAAAAGGTAAATACGATTATGTTATGCTACTGGTTATTGGTATAATAATTACATACGATTACTTTGCTTCAAAGTTAGGTGTGCATAAAACTTTTACAGCGTATTACAATGAATTTAATTTATACGGAAAACTCTTGTCATTGGCATTGTTTTCGAGTTTGTTTTTTATACTTATAAAAAACACCTGGATTAAAATTATTACTGTTTTTTTTCTGTTTGCCTTTGTAAATAAATGGTTTACACCCAACACCTATGCTCCAGATGGGCGTTTGTTTTTAAAGGAAACACAATGGACCTTTGCTTTAACATCTTTATTGCCAACGCTGATTCATGTGTATGCATTTACCGGTTTATTTATGCTGTACGGGGCTTTAAAAAGCCGAAGCAAATCCGGATTGTGGTCGGTTGTATTATTTGTGGCTTGCCCCCTAATTTTAATTTATAGCTTACCCCTTCAGCAATGGATTTCAGTAACCGCTTACGGTAAAGCAGCGTATTATGCAGGTGGTGAAGGGTTTTGGGATTTAAATTTAAATTTGCTCAATAAATTTCATTTAACGGATTTACCCCAGCTAAAAGACAAAGTTAGTGGTGAGCCTCTGTTTTATATTAATGGTGAGCCTGCAATAGATGGCCAGGCCGCCTTACCTATAATTTTTTATTCTAAGGCCGGTATTTTATTAATGCGCTTTATAGCTTTTGCTTATTTGTATCACTATTTAAATTGGTTTAGTAAAACCGAGGTTATAAAATGGCATCAGGTTCCCCAAAAACGGCTTATAGGCATTGTGCTGTTGTGGTTATTGGCTTGTGGGCTTTATATTTATAATTATGCAACAGGATTAATGTTTTTGTTTTTTCTCAGTTTTACCCATGTACTTTTAGAATTTCCTTTAAACATGTTATCTGTAATTGGTATTGGAAAAGAAACCGTAACGATTTTAAAAAAAGGGTTTAATTCAGGCAAGGTCCCAAACGCATAAGTATGCATTCTCTAAAAATTATATTTATAAGATGCGCATAACATGCTCTTTAACATTAATAGGATTGTGTTGTGCCGCTGCATTATTAAAGGCACAATATGCTGAAACATATGTTTATACAGATTCCAATGGTTTATACCGCTTAACACAAAGTGGAGCATCGTATTTTGCGCGTTTATCATTAAACTGTACAGAAAAAAAACAACCCCATACTTTAGAGCACTATAATGTTAAAGATAAAGATCCCTCGCATTATTGGCCATCATTTTACGGATGCTACGACTGGCACAGTGCCGTACATAATCACTGGGCACTGTTAAAACTGTACATAACGCATCCCAATTTACCCGAAGCGGATAAAATACGTCAAAAACTTAATACCAGTTTTTCTGAACAGGCTATTGCCGAAGAAACTGCTTTTTTTGAACGAAACGAAGAGGGTTGGTTTGAGTTTCCGTACGGCCAGGCCTGGCTTTTAAAAATTGCAGACGAATTACACCGCTGGAATCACCCGCAAGGGCGTGTGTGGTTAAGTCGATTAAATCCATTAATTCAGTTTATTGAAGCCCAACATGTAAAATTTTGGAGTGCTCCCGATACCTTGATGTGGTCGGGATCGCATAATAGTCCGGCATTAGGCATGTCGTTTGCATGGGATTATGCTGTTTCATTTAAAAATACAGAATTGCAGCAGGCTATTAAAAATGCAGCTGTTAAACGCTACGGAAGCGTTAAATCACTTAAAATTGAACTTGAGCCTGACACCATTCGTTATGATTTTATGTCAGCCGGGTTTTTGGTTGCCGATTTAATGCGAAAAATAAAAAGCCCTGTGGAATTTCAAAATTGGCTGCAGGCCTGCGAACCCGAATTATTTAATCCGGAAGGTACTAAAAAACGATTGGCTATTCAATACCGTAATAAACACGATGGCATGGAGGCTCATTACGATGGGTATTATTTAAACCGCATTTGGTGTATGAACGGTTTGTTAAAAGCATTGCCAATTAAAGCCTTAAATTTTAAAACACGACAGGCTTGGGTTAAATGCATGAATACTATGTGGAATTATGCTCAAAAAAGTATCGGTATTGGTAATTATGATATAGATCATTGGCTTTCTTCCTTTTCTGTATTTGCCGTATTGGGATACGAATACCCTGAAATTTCAGGTACTAAATAATATGGTTCGTATTGCACTTTTTGCCAGTGGTAACGGTTCAAATGTTGAAAATCTATATCGTGTATTTGATCAACATCCTCGTATTCAATTTCCGGTGCTGATTTGTAATCGTGAAAATGCACCGGTTGTAAAACTGGCGCAAGGCTTTAAAAAAAATATTCAAATAATATCAAAACGTACCCTGGAGCAGCCCACGGTACAATCCTTTATTGCATTTTTAAAACAAGAACGTATAGATTGGATTATTTTATCGGGATTTTTATTGCATGTACCCGCAGCTTTAATTCAGGCATTTCCGCAACGAATTATAAATCTTCATCCTTCGCTATTGCCTAAATACGGCGGAAAGGGCATGTACGGAATACATGTACATAAAGCTGTTTTACAGCAGCATGAACAATACAGCGGCGCAACGGTACATTATGTTAATGACCTTTATGATACGGGTGAAATTATTTTACAGCGTGTTTGTACGGTAGATGCTAACGACACGCCTGAGCGCTTGGCTTTAAAAGTAAGAGCCATAGAATTTGAAATTTTACCTGAGGTTATTAAAACTCTAATTTTACCCGGTACTAAAGCTGTATAACAGAAAACTCCGTTCTTCGATTTTGGGCTCGTCCTTCAGCTGTTGAATTAGTTGACCGGGATCGAGAAGCGCCATACCCTTTGGCACTGATTCGGTCTTGTATAACCCCCAGTTGTAGTAGATGGTTTCTTACCGCATCAGCCCTATTTTTACTTAATAAGGTATTGTCGGCATCTGAACCTATGTTATCCGTATGGCCCCCAATTTCAATTTTAATTTTAGGATGCTCTTTTAGATAATCGGCTAATGATTCCAAAATAATAAAACTGGATGAGTCGATTTCAGCACTGCTACTGCGGTAATAAATATTTTCTAAAATAAACCGTCCGCCTTTTACCAAATGCTGGGTTTGTAAATTTAGGCTACTTTGGGGAGTTGCATTACCATCAATAATAAAGGAATTAAACGCTACATTATCTTTTTTTACCGTAACCATAACCTTACTGTTTTTTTTAACCGCCATGGTAAATTCGCCATTAGAGGTATCCACAGTGGCATAGGTTATTTTTTTGGTTTTTAAATCTTTAATTTGAACCTGCGCGCCTTTTAAAACGCTTGAATCTATTTTAGTTTGGCCGCGAATAAATTTCATTTCTTGCGAACGAATATCATCGTACATTTCAAATTGAAACACATCAAAACCGCCTGCTCCAAGGGTGCCAATTTTTTCTGAATCAGAAGAAAAAAAATAGCCCGTATGTCCATTACTGCTTACAAAAAAACCAGCGTCGTCACCTTCACCATTTATGGGACTTCCTAAATTTTGTGGTTCGTTCCAGGTGCCTTGTTCATTTTTTCGACTGTGAAAAATATCATATCCGCCAAAACCCGAATGGCCATTACTACTAAAATAAAAATTTTCATTATCCGGATGTATAAAGGGCGTTTTTTCATCGCCGCTCGTGTTTATTTCGGGTCCTAAATTTTCGGGTTTGCACCATTCACCCAACGCATTTTTATGACTTACATATAAGTCTATTCCCCCCAGTCCCCCGGGCCGGTTACTCGCAAAATATAATGTATTACCATCAGGTGATAAACTGGGCTGACTGTCCCAATATACCGGATCGTTTATTTGTAAGCCCAAATTTTTAATGGCACTCCAAATGGTATCCGTTTTAACTGATCCAAATAAATCCACATTACCCTGGCTGTTTGCTGATTTTACATTCATGGCAAAAAACAATTGTTTATTGTCAAGCGAAATGGTACACGCACCCTGATTGCTGTTTTCAGCATTAAAGGGTAGGGGCATAACCATTCCCGAATCAAACGTATTTGCCGACTGCCGTTTAGCTAACATAAAGCGTTCACGCATTACACGTTCAGCCTTAGGTTGTTTAGAGCTAAGTTCATAAACGCGCCGCACAAAAAAACAATTTTCATCGTCGGGTGTAACATAAGCTAAGTATTCGTCACGCTCGGTGGATAGGCCTTTTATTAATTCGGGTTTAAATGCAACGTGTCGTTTTAAACGGCTTTCTTGACGGGCCACACGAAGCATTTGTTTAGCCTGTTTAATTTGAAAGTTCCAGTCTTTGCTGTATTTAAAACTACTTGTATCAGAAAATGCTATAAAACGATTAAGGTACTGTATTGCAGAATCAGACTGCTTTTGCTCATAAAACTCCATGCCAATATAGTAATAGGGTTCACTGTGTAGGGTGGGGCAAAGGCGTATGCTTTTTGTAAAAAATGGAATGGCTGTGCTAAAGGGTAAATCTTCGGTTTTGCATCGTGCAATAAGTTCTTGGGCGGCTGCTAAATACGCCTCTGCAAAACTACTGTCTTCCAATGCTGCTTTGCGTAAAAATTCAAGTCGCTCGGGACGATCGTAGGCTTTGCGGTTTAGGCCTTTTTCATACCATTTTAAGGCACGGGCTTTTGGTGTATTGCAATAAACTGGCGCAGGCTGCTGTGCAGTACAGGTAAGCTGAATAATAAAAAAAATACCTAAAAGGAGTTGGCTGTTCACTGTTCAAAAATACCAATAAATAGAGTGTTTACTAGCGACTTAACAATTTAATTTAAGGCAATTCGTTGTAATGCTGATGCCGCGGTTTGTTGGGTCTTTTTTATGGTTTATTGTGCTATTGCAGGCAGTACCGCTTCGTGCCCAGCAAACCTATTGGCGTAATTGGATACCCCAGTCGGATTCGCTAGTTTTAAATATTCCCAACCTCCTTTCGGAAAGTATTTCGTATACCCTGTTTCCCAAGCATGCATCATTTAGCTGTAATGTGCAGCTAGGCACTTTGGTGTGTAAGGGCCGCCCCGATAGTGTTTACATACGGTATACAACACTTCCGTTTCGAAAAGACACAGTGTTTTCACGTAACCGCTGGGCTCTTGTGCACGATGAATGGAAACCGTACAGCCGTCCGTTTGATTTACCGGCTCAAGCAGCACCACTTGCGTTTTCGGCTTTTGATGGCTTGCAAAAAAACGGCAGTATATCAAGGGGTATAAGTTTGGGAAATACCCAAAATTTAAATTTAAATTCACAGCTTAATTTACAGGTTAGTGGAAATATAAGTCCGGATGTAGCCTTGTTGCTTTCTGCCAACGATCAGCAGATTCCGTTTCAACCCAGTGGCACTACAGCCCAGATACAAGATTTCGATCAGATTTTTGCTCAACTTAAACATAAACAAGCGCAATTACGCCTTGGTGATATTCAGCTGCAGTCGGATAATTCATCTCAATTTTTAAAGTACTTTAAAAAAGCCCAAGGATTGGCTTTAGAACTGCAAAACACCGATAGTGCTCAAAAAAAGCATGTACAACTTAACAGTAAGGCTGCTTTTACAATAAGTAAAGGAAAATTTTCACGCTTTTCGTTTATGGCAACAGAGCAGGTGCAGGGGCCTTACCGTTTGTTGGGGGCAAATCAAGAAGTTTTTATTACGGTATTAAGCGGAACAGAGCGCATTTACATGGATGGTAAATTATTGCAGCGCGGACAAGACTTAGACTATACCATAGATTACAATGCAGCTGAAATTTATTTTACTGCGCGACAACCCATAACTAAAGATAAACGCATTGTTACAGAGTTTCAGTACACAGACCGTCAGTTTTCACGTAGTTTATGGATGTTACAGGAAACCATCAAAACGGCCAATCAGGCATTTGGTTTGCAGTTTTACCGCGAACAGGATAATACACGTAATCCCTTGCAAGCCTACTCACCGCAAATGCGCGATGCGCTTCAATGGGCCGGAGATTCTGCCCAATATGCAGCTTTAACCGCCGTGGCCGCGTCCGATGATCGTTCGCAGCCCTTGTATGTTAAGCACGATACATTAATTGATAACCGCTTGTACAACCCGGTATACACACGAAGTGATGATACCACGCGCATGCGCTATACCATTGCTTTTGCTTATGTGGGGCCTAACAAAGGCAATTACCAAATTGCCAGCGGCAGTCAAAACGGACGCTTTATGCAATGGGTGCAGCCCGTTAATAATATTCCACAAGGCGCCTACGATACCTTACTGGCCATTACAGCCCCGCAACGCCAAGACCTGTTAAGTGTTACGTATGCCTTTACACCCGATAGTACTACACAACTTTTTGCTGAAGCCGTATACAGCAAGCGTGATGTAAATATGTTTAGTACACGTGATAAAGGTAACGATGAAGGGTATGCTTTTTTAATGTCTGCAAAAACACCCTTGTTAAAAAGTATACCCTTGCATGGTGAATCGCGTATTGAATTTAACAATGCACAATTTCAGGGTATTGAACGGTTTCGTTCGGTTGAATTTGACCGCGACTGGAACCGCAGCGGTGTTATTTGGCACAATGCAGTTTTATTATACAAACAGGCACTGCACCTGCAGTTTAAAAATCCAGGCTCGTATATAAAATCGTATTACGAGGGATTAAAGGATTTGGGATTTTGGAACGGTTCAAAGTTTGGCACAGATGCACACCTTAACATTTTTAAAACACAATGGAATGCACAGGTTTCATATTTAAAAACCGAGGATTTAAAAAATTTATACCGTACACGGTTTTACCGCCATAAGGCCTCTGCCGCATTTCAATGGCAGCCCGTTTTTATTGCGCTGCACAGCTTGTATGAGTATAACATGCGCGAAGCAACTACCAAACTGCCGGGCAGCTACTGGTTTCATGATATTGGACTGCAGCTAGGTAACCGGGACAGTACAGTTCAAGCCTGGACCATACAGGCGGCTGAACGGCGCGATGCACAAACCTATAAACCCAGTTCCCAAAATGATTTTACATATAAGCTTAAAGACAGCTCATCCGCCCAATGGATTCGTTTTCGTTACAGATCCCAATGGTGGATCAATCATCCCTTTGAAATTGTATGTTCTTGGCGCGATTTGCAATACACTAAAAATATTACTTCGGCGGTATTACAAGCCCATAAAAATATGCTTTGGCGTGTAACCTACCGGCCACAACCAAAAAGCCGCTTGGTAACGGGTGATTTTTTTTATGAGGCAGGCTTTGGACAAGAATCGCGCAGATTATATTATTTTCAGGAGGTTCCGGCAGGACAGGGAACCTATTTTTGGGTAGATTACAATGCAAACGGTTTAAAAGAATTAAATGAATTTGAAATTGCCCGCTTTCCCGACCAAAGGCAATACGTGCAGGTGTTTTACCTTTCTAATACCTATCAAAACGTGTGGAAAACCAATTGGAACGCTACCGTGTGGATTCGCCCACAAGCACTTAAGCAAGTACCCGAATGGATAAAGCGTATTGTAATTCAGGGCTTGGCTACAGCGCTTGCCAGCACTACAGATACGGTTTTTAACCTGGATATGCTATATAAACGTACATCCCAAACACTGGTTGCACAAAACGCCCAAAAACGTGTAAACATGTTTATTAATGCCGGCCGCAAGGTATTTAGCGCCGATGTGCAGGCATTTGAACTTAACTCCATACAATGGACGTTTAATGGCACAGAAACCCAATACCAAAAGGGTTATACGCTACAGTACCGCTTGGCGCCCATAAACGATTGGTTTGTACAAAATAACAGCGCCTATACCCTTAAACAAAAATACGCTCCATTATTTACCGACCGGCAATTTGCCTTTACTGCTATTGAGTCTGAACATAAATTAGGGTATCAGCAATTAAATGCATGGCAATGCGCATTAGGTTTTAAATGGACTGCACGCCAGTCGCACGAGTTCGAAAGCCAATGCCGCCAGCAGGCCTGGATTGCCGAAATAAACCGCATTATTCCTAATAAAGGGCAAATACGATTTCGGATGGACTGGGTAAATGCACGCTTTAGCGGAACAACACAAACACCCCTGGCCTTTGAATTACTCGGCGGCCTACAAAATGGAAACAATATTGTTACTGAGTGCCAATGGTCTACGGTACTTCTTGAAAATATACAGCTTAATGTTACATATAACGGCCGCTGGTCAGAGCAATTACCCGTGATGGTACATACCGGCAGTATACAAATGAAAGCCTTGTTTTAAAGTAAATACAAGGCTTTAGTGCATGCGCGCTTGTAATCCCTTATCTAAGGCATCTAAAAAGGCTTCGGTATACACATAATGCTCGCCATGTTTTACCGAATTTCCATGTATGCAAACAGCCAAGTCTTTGGTCATAATACCAGATTCAACGGTAGCTACACATACCTCCTCTAAGGTTTGGCAAAATCTAACAAGCGCTGCATTATTATCCAGTTTACCTCTAAATTCAAGGCCACGGGTCCAGGCAAAAATACTGGCAATGGGATTTGTAGATGTAGGCTTGCCGGCCTGGTAATCTCTGTAATGACGGGTTACGGTACCATGAGCTGCTTCTGCTTCCATAATGTTACCGTCGGGTGTTACCAACACCGAAGTCATTAAGCCCAGCGAACCAAAGCCCTGTGCTACGGTATCCGACTGCACATCACCATCGTAATTTTTACATGCCCAAACAAAATTACCATTCCATTTAAGCGCCGAAGCTACCATATCATCTATTAAACGGTGTTCGTAAACAATACCGGCGGCTTTAAAGCGGCTTTCGTACTCAGCTTTATACAGCTCTTCAAAAATATCTTTAAAACGCCCATCGTATTTTTTTAAAATGGTGTTTTTAGTTGACAAGTACAATGGCCATTTTTTTGAAAGTGCCATATTAAAGCACGAATGTGCAAAACCCCGAATAGAGGCTTCGGTATTATACATACCCATAGCCACACCCGCACCTTTAAATTCATGAACCTGATGCTCAATTACACTACCATCATCACCCACAAATTTCATCATAAGCTTGCCTTTTCCGGGTATAACAAAATCGGTAGCCCGGTATTGATCTCCAAAAGCATGACGCCCCACAATAATAGGGGCCGTCCAATTGTTTACTAAACGGGGAACATTTTTACATACAATGGGCTCGCGAAATACAGTACCATCAAGTATATTACGAATAGTGCCGTTGGGCGATTTCCACATGCTTTTTAAATTAAATTCTTTAACACGTGCCTCATCAGGAGTAATGGTAGCACATTTTATACCTACCTGATAGGTTTTTATGGCTTCAGCCGCCTCAATGGTAACACGGTCATCAGTGGCATCACGATGCTCAATACCCAAGTCAAAATACTTAATATCAATATCTAAATAAGGGAGAATAAGCTTGTCTTTTATATACTTCCAAATGATACGTGTCATTTCATCACCATCAAGTTCAACAACAGGATGGTGTACTTTAATTTTTGAGGCCATATGGTTTTGTGTTTACAATTCGGGCACAAATTTAAAAAAGCATGTAGATTTAGCTAATTTTATAATGTAATTTTATCCTATGCGTTTTCACAAAGAAGGTTGGCCCAGTTTAGCGCTGGTTTTAGCATACTGGATATGTTGTGCTTTACTGGCTCATGGTTTTTTTTCAAATTCGGCATTGGCCATAGGCTTAGCCCATACCAGCGGTGCCTTTTTTACCCTTGTAATTGTTCAATTTTTTAGGCATCCCAAACGTATACATAACCTGCATGCCAATGCCATTATAGCCCCCGCTGACGGCACCATCGTTGTTATTGAAAACACGCATGAACCCGAGTATTTTAAAGACATGCGTTTGCAAATTAGCATTTTTATGAGCCCCCTTAATGTACACGTAAACCGCTATCCCATTTCGGGTACTGTTGAATACGTTAAATACCATGCCGGTAAATACCTTATTGCCTCACATCCCAAAAGCAGTACCGAAAATGAAAGAACCACTATAGTAGTAAGCGATGCAGCAGGCCGCAGCGTACTGTTTAGGCAAATTGCAGGCGCCCTGGCACGCAGAATAGTTTACTACTGCAAAACCGGTGATACCGCCCAGCAAGCACAACAAATGGGGTTTATTAAATTTGGCTCAAGGGTTGATGTGTTTTTACCCATTACTGCCAAAGTTAAAGTAGTGCAAGGCCAAAAGGTAAAAGGTTCGCAAACCATTTTAGCCGAATGGTAAGCCTTATGTTAAATAATTTGTGAAACCTAAATTATCAGTTTAGTTTTAATTAAGTTACGTGTAAAGTTTTAAGTAATTGGTACATAATTTTAAGTATTATTAAATAGTTTAAGGAAAAAATGATTTTAAATTATAATTCTAGCTGAATAAATAGTGCGTATTTATCAAAATCACTTTGGTATCCTGAGTAAATTGATTTTGAATGTTAGTTATTATCAACTTAAAATATATATATCGTGTTCGTCTGTATAAATGATAAAGAAAAAAAGTAAAGAAAATAGAAAATGTACAATGACATTCATTAACTATTTTCAAATTTGAAAATACATTTATGAACATTACACAAATAGAAAACCACCTCAAACTACTCGTTTATACATTGGATAAAGAAAACTTTATCTACAACTTTTTAGAATCATACTAC
>RFNG01000043.1 GCA_009927275.1 Sphingobacteriia bacterium
AACATAAATGCTGCAGCAAGTGACACTAATTACAAACCCATGCAAATTAGCAATGGAAAAGGGCGCACAACCTGCAGTTATTTTTTAAAAAACAATACAGAAATTTTATATGCATCCACGCATTTAAAACAGGATTCGTGTCCTAAACCTATTAGTATTAAAGGAAAATACTTGTGGTCTGTTGATGCGGATTATGATATTTTTGTAAGTGATATTAAAGGTAAAATAAAACGTCAATTAACATCCCGTTTAGGATATGATGCCGAGGCTACGGTGTCTCCAAAGGGCGATTTAATTGTTTTTACATCTGATAGAAGCGGCGATTTAGAACTTTGGACCATGAAACCGGATGGCTCCAATCTTAAACAGATTACAAATGGTTTGGGTTATGATGGAGGTGCATTTTTTTCACCAGATGGTGAACGTATTGTGTTTCGTGCATCCCGACCCAAAACCCCCGATGAGATTACAGAATATCAGGATTTGCTTCGGCAGCATCTGGTTGCGCCTTCTAATATGGAATTGTATACCTGTTCAAAAGATGGTTCCAATTTAAAAACGTTAACACAATTGGGAAAAGCCAACTGGGCTCCTTTTTTTCACCCTGACGGAAAACGAATTATTTTCTCTAGCAACCATCACAGTCAACGCGGTTATGATTTTCAGCTTTATATGATCAATGATGATGGAACGGGACTTGAACGTATAACCAATCAAAGTTATTTCAATGCCTTTCCCATGTTTTCTGCCGATGGAAAATATTTAGTGTTTTCATCTAATCGAAACAATCATGGCACACGGGACACCAATGTATTTATTGCCGAATGGAAAAATTAATAAATTGTGTAATTTAGAACTATGAAATATATTTTAAGTCTTTTTTTAATCAGCTCCGTTTTAATTTTTAAAAGTCAAAATCCTACCTGGGTTAAAGGCGGCAATGCTATAAACCAAGCAGGTATATATGGCACTCTGGGAACCGCTGCAGCAGCAAACACACCAGGTTCTCGTGAGGGCGGTGCTACATGGAAAGACAGTACGGGTTGCTTTTGGGTTTTTGGCGGAAATGGTCAAGACTTTTTAAATAACAATGGTTTATTAAATGATTTATGGAAATATAATCCTGCTACCAATCAATGGACCTGGATTAAGGGCGATCAAATAATCAATCAACTTGGTACATACGGGTCTTTGGCAGCTCCAAATGCAACCAATAAACCAGGAGCCCGTCAAACGCCATGCACTTGGACTGATGCCAACGGAAACTTTTGGATGTTTGGAGGCTGGGGTTACGGTGCCAATGCCAGTTTAGGATACTTAAACGATTTATGGAAATTTAATCCCGGAACAGGACTATGGACCTGGATGGGCGGCAGTACCATTCCTTATCAAGGTGCAACATATGGCACCCAAGGCGTTCCCTCTGCACTTAATATTCCTGGTGCACGTACTGGACATTCTGCGTTTTCAGATGCACAGGGTATGTTATGGTTATTTGGTGGTTTAGGTAATACTACCAATAGTATGACCGTTGGATACCTTAATGATTTATGGAAATACAATCCAACCACCGGCGAATGGACCTGGGTAAGCGGTAACAATTCAATAAATCAAAACGGAATCTATGGATCAATTGGAATTTCCAATTCCAATAACAAACCCGGAAGTCGCTTAAATTGTACCTCTTGGAAAGATAATTCTGGTAATTTCTGGGTTTTTGGAGGTTTGGGTTACGATGCTTCAAATACGCTAACACAACCGCTAAACGATTTGTGGAAATATAATCCCAGTACCAATCAATGGACTTGGATGAAAGGGAGTACCAATTGCTGCCAGGCCGGTCAATATGGAACTATGGGTATAGCGTCGCCTTTAGGCACCCCTGGTGCACGTACACGCGGTATTTCTTGGGTAGATCCGGCCGATAACTTATGGATTATGGGGGGTGAAGGATTTGCAGCTGGAACATTTACCACCGGTGCATTAAACGATTGGTGGCGCTACAACATAACAACCAATGATTGGTTATGGATTCGAGGTGGAAACTTTATAGGTGCTGCAGGATTTTATGGTACTCAGGGCCTTTCAGCCCCCGGAAATGTTATAGGTGCTCGTAGAATGGGACATGGATGGATAGATCAAAGTAATAATTTATGGCTACTGGGCGGAAATGGCAAAGGTAATTCATCTGCAACGGGATATTTAAATGATTTGTGGAAATACCCGGATTGTTTAGTTAACCCAATAACCTTAACCATTACAAGTTTAGACAGCGTGGTTTGTGCCGGTGAAACCACCACATTGGTTGTTAACGGTGCCAGTTCCTATTCTTGGAGTAATGGCAGCACATCCTATTATAATATTATTATTCCAACAGTTACTACACAGTATACAGCTTCTACAACTACTAGCATAGGCTGTGTGTTTTCATCCGTATTTACACAATCTACATTACCTTGCACGGGAATTGAAAATTTAAATGATTCCCATATGTTATCTGTTTACCCACAACCCAGTTCGGGTACAATTCAGTTTTCAAAACCTGTATCGGGTATTTTTCAGCTCATGGATATAAATGGTAACTGCATAAAAGAAATAAAACAAATTGAAAATAAAATAAAACTTGAATTAAACGATGTAACTCCGGGTTTGTATTTGTATCGAATTTATTCCGAAACCCGTAAACCCATTACAGGAAAACTGATTCTTTGTCCTTAAACATCATCGGGTAATACAAACTGACATGTTTGCCTGCTGCGCTGTTCAAGTAATATAGTCTTACCTTCCAGCACTTGTGCACTTTTTGATTCTTGATAATTTCGAATGGTTAATAACTGCACAGGACTATTATATTTAACTGTATAGGAATGCGATAATTCTTCAATGAAAGTATCCATATCCGTAAACCGATCGCAACAAAAACTAAAACTTACTGCAGAAATTTGCATTACATGAATTTTAGCACGTTTCATCCACAATAAATGGTAAATCATACTTATATGTGCTTCTGTTATAAAACTTAAATCATTACGTTGTGCCGTAATTAAAACCAGGTTTTTTTTTAGTATATAGCTCGATTTCGGCTTATAGGTAGCGTAGGCATAATTTGAAATGCATGTTCCTGTATGGTTTAAATCTAAAAATGAACGTACATACAATGGAATTGCTTTATTTTGCAAAGGTTTTATGGTTTTAGGATGTAATACCGTTGCACCGTAATAGGTTAATTCAACCGCATCCTGATAATTTAGCTGTTCAATTAATCGGGCATTTTGAAAATACCGCGGATCAGCATTTAAAACACCGGGTACATCTTTCCATACCGTGAGTTGTTGAGCATTTAAAAAATTGGCTAATAGTGCTGCTGAATAATCACTGCCTTCACGGCCTAAGCTGGTAGAATAATTATCTGAAGTTGAGCCTATAAATCCCTGTGTTACTACTATATGATTGGATAATAAGGGTTGAATAACTTCAATTGCTCTTGCCTCACTATAATCTAAATCAACGGCAGCATCACGATAATGATCGTCTGTTTTAAACACATTACGTATATCCACATAATGCGCGTTAATACGATTTAAGCAAAGGGCGTGAAAAACAATTGTACTTGAAAACAGTTCGCCAAAAACAATAAGTTGATCATAAACAGCATCCGCAGAAGATAAATGCTCGTCTAAACTCCAACGCATGGTAGTTTTTAAATTATGTATATCCTGATACACAGGATGGGATTGTAATTCAAACAAGTTATTTACAATATCATCATGGTATTTAAAAAATATTTCAAGTTCAGTGTCTCTGCGTTTTACATCATCGGTTGTATGGGCCTCAATAAGTTTTTCCAATTGATTGGTCATTTTTCCCATTGCAGATACCACTACAACCAAAGCACGGCTTGGATGTTCAGCAATTATTTGTACAACGTTTTTAATTGCATCTGCATTGCATAATGCAGCACCACCAAATTTAAATACCTGGGATGTTACACTTGTGGCACTCAAGTTATAAGGTAAAAAACCTGTTTAGGGGTTTGCTTTTGGAACTGCAGGCAATGTACCGGGATTGGTATTTTGTGGTGTTTGAATTGCCGATTGTGCACGTTTTTTAGTTGAGGAAGCATTATTGGCGTTAACCTCGGTTGAATTGGTTGTTGGTGTTAATAATAAACTAAAAAACAATAATGCACCGGCAAATCCCCATGTAAGCTTTTCAATAATATCTGAGCCGCGCTGAACACCCATTATTTGATTGGCTGCGCCAAACTGACTTTGAATACCTCCACCCTTAGAGTTTTGTACTAATACTACTAATATCAATAATATTGAAACTATTATAACTAAAACGGACATCATATTACAACTGTTTTAAGCGGTTAATTTGTTCCGAAAAATACAAATTTTTTTCGGGATATTTTAAAATTAATATTTCATAGGCTCGAAGGGCTTTTTGTAGGTTTCCTTGACTCTCATAGATTCGAGCCAAAGTTTCAGAAACCAAATCTTCATGCTCTAACAAACTTGCTTTTGCCGAGGTTTCGGCATTATAAAAACGTTCTTTTTTTACACGTATTGGGCCGGGGTTTTGTTTTATGATATTGTCTATTATATTTTTATTCTGTTTTTTTTGCGGGCTTTCATTTTGTGAAACAACCGGGGCATGTTGTTCGGATTTATTTTCAGAGGTGTAGCAATTAAGCCAATCTGAAAAAGATTGAGGCTGCTTCCATTTTACATCGTCTAAAAATAGTTCTGACGCCTCATGGGATTGAAGCTCTTGGTTCACAAGATTTTTAAATAAGGTTGCCCCCATTTCTTGTTCAACTTCGGCAGATGTTTCAACTTCGACAGATGTGTTTTCTTGCTGCAATACCGTAGTGGTTGGCACTGCATCCTGCGGTGGTAATACGTTTTCATTAGAAGCTTTATATTCTAACAGATTATACCAATGTACTCGATTTGACAAGCGTGCTGACGTGGCAGGTATTGATTCTTGAAACCATGTAATGTTAAATTTTTTGGCAGCTATGCTGTACAATATTGAAGCAACTTGAAAATATGGAAACTGGGTATAAATCACTTTCAAAAGATGTAAATCATCTTCTGTAACGGCTTGGGGATGCTGAATAAGATATAAATAACGTTCTTTACGCATTACCAATTATTAAAAGCTCTATTAAAAATATCTTCGGTAATTTGCCTAAACACCTCCCTCATCAATTCATCTTGTCTGTTTTGAAAATTATCAGTAGCCGGAAAGTCTGTAAACCGGGTAAAACGATCTTCAAAATTAAGTTGTGCTTTTTTTAAACAACTATATTTTACAAAAACCGTAATACTGAGTCGCGATTGTGCGGCTTTATCATTTCCCTGAATGGCCACCGGCGTAATTTGAAAATCACTAATAGTTCCCTCAAAAACCAAATCTCCATTGGATTTAAAAAGTTTTAAAGGTGTTTGCCGGGACACCACATCCCGTAAGGTTTCCGAAAACAAAGGTGCCATAGTGGGGGGTCCAAGTGTAGTTTTATTTTCAAAAAAATCAATTTGAACCGTTTTAGCAAATTCTGGTATAGTTGCACCATTTAAGCTGAATTGAACCTTGCATGAATGCAACATACAACTTAAAGTACACCAAAAAAATAAAATAAAATTATTCATCAATTTTATATTCATTTATTTTTCGATACAGCGTACGTTCACTTATTCCCAATTCATGAGCAGCATGTTTACGTTTACCCTTGTGTTTAATTAAGGCCTTTAAAATCATATCCTTTTCTTTATCCTGAAGGGATAAACTTTCCTCAACTTCAATAATGTCTGAACTGCGATGAATGGCAGGAGCTATACTCAATACAGCATCACCATGTGACGCCGATACAACATCCGTTTTTAAATTACCTATGGGCGAACCTTTAGAAATCCATTCGTAAACTACCGCCTTTAATTCATTGAGTTCCGTGCGGTATTCTCTTAAAATTTTTAAAATAATGTCACGGTCCTGTATATCTGAGCTGGCACCAGATTGAGAAACATCAGGACGAATGGCCGGCACATGCATAGAGTTAAATTGAGGCAAATAGGTACGTAACACCTCCGCACTTACCTCTCTTTGATTTTCGATAATTGAAATTTGTTCAGTTATATTTTTTAACTGACGTATATTACCAGGCCAATAATAATGTTGTAAAACATTTTCAGCTTCCGGCAATAATCGAAGCACAGGCATTCGATATTTTCCGGCAAAATCCAAAGCAAATTTTTTAAAAAGCAGCGGAATATCTTCTTTACGTTCTCTTAACGGCGGTAAATGTACGGGAACAGTGTTTAACCGGTAATATAAATCGGCTCTAAACTTTAATTTTTCTATTGCTTGAAAAAAATTAATGTTGGTTGCTGCCACCACACGTACATCTGTTTTCAGCACTTTGGAACTACCCACTCTAAGATACTCCCCCGATTCTAAAACCCTAAGTAATCGGGCCTGCGTAGCCAGTGGCAATTCACCCACTTCGTCCAAAAAAATTGTACCGCCGTTAGCAACTTCAAAATACCCTTTACGAGCTTCTGTTGCGCCGGTAAATGCCCCTTTTTCATGTCCAAAAAGTTCACTATCTATTGTGCCCTCGGGTATGGCGCCGCAATTTACAGCAATGTACGGTCCGTGTTTACGTGAACTAAAGGCATGAATAATTTGAGGAAAAACTTCTTTTCCTGTTCCACTTTCCCCATTTATTACAACATTTAAATCTGTTGGTGCAACCTGTGTTGCAATTTCAACAGCTCTGTTTAATAAGGGATGATGCCCAATGATACTGTATTTTTGCTTAATATCTATAATATTCATAAAATGCGGTTTCCCAATAATGCGGTATACGTTGACGAAGTAATAGAAACATTAACACGATCTCCTTTTTTTTCATCCAGTTTGGGAAAAATTACCACCGCATTTTGTGAGTTACGTCCCATCCAAAAGGCATTAGATTTTTTGGAATCGCCCTCAATTAAAACCCATTGATTGGTACCAACGTATTTTTGAAGTGCGTTTTTGCTATGTTCCCGTTGTAATGCAATTACCTCTTGTAAACGAATGTGTTTTTCCGTTTCAGGTACATCATCTGTGTATTTTCGTTCGGCTAATGTTTTAGGACGTTCGGAATACATAAACATGTAGGCAAAATCAAAATTTACCGTTTTCATTAGTTGTAGTGTTTCCTGATGATCAGAGGGGTTTTCTCCGCAAAATCCAGTTATTATATCCGTACTTATTGCACAATCAGGTATAAAATGGCGTATAGCCTTAATACGATTTAAATACCAAGCACTTGTGTATCCCCTATTCATACGCTCTAATACACTATCACTTCCGCTTTGAACCGGAAGATGAATGTATTTGCAAATATTAGGGTAAAGCGCCATAACCTGTAATACATCATCGGTCATATCTTTAGGATGTGACGTGCTAAAGCGAATCCACAAATTTGGTAAATGTTCTGCAATTAGTTTTAAAAGATCTGAAAAAAGCGCAATACCCGTATTTGATGAAAATTTATAACTGTCTACATTTTGACCCAGTAAAGTAATTTCACGATACCCTTGATTGTATGCATCCTCACATTCTTGAAGAATAGATTGGGGATCTCTACTTCGTTCTCTGCCTCGGGTAAAAGGAACAACACAAAAACTACACATATTGTCACAGCCACGCATAATGCTTACAAATCCACTTACACCATTTTGATCCAGACGAAGTGGCGCAATGTCAGCATAGGTTTCTTCCTTACTTAATAAAACGTTTATAGATTGTCGACCCGATTCGGCTTCGTGTAACAAACGCGGCAAATCACGGTAGGCATCTGGTCCCACAACAACATCCACCAGGCGTTCTTCCTCTAAAAATTGTTTTTTTAAACGTTCGGCCATACAACCCAAAACACCGATTAGTACTGGTTTATCACTTTTTGATTTTATTTTTTTATAGTCTTGCAATCTTTGTCGTACACGAATTTCAGCATTGTCGCGAATGGCACAGGTATTTACTAAAATCAAATCTGCTGAACCGGCTTGCGTTGTTGTGGTATAGCCTTCGTTTTGTAAAATGGATGCTACAATTTCACTGTCACTAAAATTCATTTGGCATCCATAGCTTTCAATAAATAATGTTTTTGTAGCACTTGGATTATCTTTTAGTTTTAAACTTGAGCCTTGAAGGGCTTCTGGTAATAATTCATTAGAATTCACAACATAAAGTTACGCATTGTATGACAAAATGTCGTGTATTGAAAAATTAAAATTAGTGAAAGTGTAAATATTTTTTTTTCTTTGCCGCTTAAATAACTAACAAACCGCAGTATGAGTAAAAATCTGGTTATTGTAGAGTCCCCAGCTAAGGCTAAAACTATAGAAGGGTTTTTAGGAAAAGATTTTACAGTAAAGAGTAGCTTTGGGCATGTTCGAGATTTAGTTAAAAAAGGTTATGGGGTAGATATTGAACATAATTTTAAGCCCACTTATGAAATATCCGAAGACAAGCTGCAGGTTATATCCGAACTAAAAAAATTAAGCAAAAAAGCTGAAATGGTATGGCTGGCATCCGATGAAGACCGTGAGGGTGAAGCAATTAGTTGGCACTTATTTGAAACGCTTGAACTTGAAAAATCAAAAACCCGACGCATTGTGTTTCATGAAATTACCAAACCAGCCATTTTAAATGCAATTGCCAAGCCTCGTGAAATAGATGAACATTTAGTTAATGCCCAACAGGCACGCAGAATTCTGGATAGACTTGTTGGTTTTGAATTGTCTCCCATATTATGGAAAAAAATTAAACCAAGTTTGTCTGCTGGTAGAGTGCAGTCTGTAGCTGTAAGACTTATTGTTGAGCGGGAACGGGAGATTATAAAATTTACTAGCACGGCTGCATTTAAAGTAGCTGCTGAATTTATAACAACTTCCAACGAAGTGTTGAAAGCCGAGCTGAACAAACGCTTTTCAACTGCTGATGAGGCATATGATTTTGTAAACGCCTGTATAAAAGCATCCTTTACAGTTAATGCCGTTGAACAAAAACCTGCAAAACGTACGCCCAGTGCTCCGTTTACAACCTCCACCTTACAACAAGAAGCCTCACGTAAACTGGGTTTTAGCGTAGGCCAAACAATGACGCTTGCGCAACGACTTTACGAGTCTGGAAAAATCACTTACATGCGTACCGATTCTGTTAACTTATCTGAAACTGCGCTAACACAAGCACGCGAATGTATTACTGAACTTTACGGTGCTCCTTACTACTTCAAAAGGCAGTACAAAACAAAAAATAAATCGGCGCAAGAAGCACATGAAGCTATTCGACCAACACAATTAAAAAATGCATCGGTTTCAGGTGAACGAAATGAACAACGACTATACGATTTGATTTGGAAACGAACAATTGCAAGTCAAATGTCTGATGCAGCTTTAGAAAAAACCCAAATAGCTATTGATGTTACCAACCGTAAAGAACAATTTACCGCTCAGGGTGAGGTTATTATATTTGATGGTTTTTTAAAAGTTTATAATGAAAGTCGTGATGAAGATCCCAATGAAAATTCAGAATCAGAGGGTTTATTGCCGGCATTAAAAATTAATGACGTTTTACAATACCGGCAAATACATGCCACAGAACGCTTTAGCCATCATCCAGCGCGATATACAGAAGCCAGCCTCGTAAAAAAAATGGAAGAATTAGGAATTGGAAGGCCAAGTACATACGCACCAACAATTAGTACCATTCAAAAACGAAATTATGTTGAAAAAGGTGACCGTGAAGGAAAAACCAGAACCTACACACAACTTTTACTAGAAAATTCTAAAATTACCGAACTTAAAAAAACCGAACTCACGGGTGCTGAAAAATCTAAATTGTTTCCTACCGATATGGGATTGGTTGTTACGGATTTTTTAATGCAATATTTCCCTACCATATTAGACGTTCATTTTACAGCACGCGTTGAAGAAGAATTTGATGAAATAGCAGAAGGTAAATTAAGCTGGACTAAAATGCTTCAGGCTTTTTATAAACCGTTTCATAAAACTGTGGAACACACTTCTGAAACCGGTGAGCGCGCAAGTGGTGAACGTATACTGGGTAAAGATCCTAAATCAGGAAAAACCATTTTAGTTCGAATTGGACGTTTTGGTCCATTAGCACAATTAGGGGACAGTTCTTCAGAAAACAATTCAGCTGATACAGTTCAGTTTGCCAGTTTAAGAAAAGATCAACGTATTGAAACCATTACTTTAGAAGAAGCATTAAACTTATTTAAATTACCGCATCATTTAGGAACGTATAAAGAGGCTGAAATTATAATAAATGCTGGCCGATTTGGACCCTACATAAAATATAACGAGGCTTTTATATCCATACCAAAAAACGAAGATCCCCTTCAAATTACAAGTGCTCGTGCAATAGAACTTATTGAAGAAAAACTACAGGCAGATGCTCCAGTGGCCCTATACCAATCTAAACCTGTAACCAAAGGAAAAGGCCGGTTTGGACCCTATTTAAAATATGATGGTATATTTATAAATATACCCCGTGCTTACAACCCAGATCAACTAAGCGAATCAGATATAAAAACGCTTATTGATCAAAAACTTGAAAAAGAATCCAAACGATTTATACAACAATGGCCGGAAGCCTCCATATCCATTGAAAATGGACGCTGGGGACCGTTTATACGATATAAAAAACAAATGCTGAAATTGGGTAAACCCACTACAGGTACTGCCTGGACCGAAGATTTATTAAAATCACTGGCATTAGAATCTGTTAAAGCAATCATAGAACAGCAAATACCAGGTGCATTTAATGCCGCAGTAAAAAAATCTAAAAAAACGGAGCATCCAAAAAAATCAACCAAAAAACCGACTTCTAAAACAAGTCGTGTTAAAAAGGGTAAGTAATCGGATTCGAACCGACGACCCTCAGAACCACAATCTGATGCTCTAACCAACTGAGCTATACCTACCGTTAATGGAGTACAAAGATACAAGAAAAAAAATCATCTCAACAAAGTGACATTTCCTTTTTTAAAGGTTTTACGACCGTTAAAGCATTCTGCTTCGATATACCAGCCGTAAACGCCTTGTTCTGCATTGGATGTATTAATAGTGCCATCCCATCCAGAATTTAAATTACGGGTTTCAAAAACACGTTCACCCCAACGGTTATAAACTGCAAAGTAAATAGATTGTAATGCATTTGAACGAACCAATAACACATCATTTATACCATCTCGATTTGGTGTAAAGGTATTGGGAATAAAAATCACATCTGGATTACACGCATCTGAATAAACTTCTACCAGAACCGTTCGCGTTTCAATGCATTGACCCTTAGAAATTTGAACCGTATATATTTGTGTTATCTGTGGACTTGCATTAACGGTATAACCACTTACTGGTTGAGTGGCTGGCATCCAGTAAATAAATGCTCCGGGATCACCTAAATAACTTAAGGTTGAAGTTTCTCCTTGACGTATTTTAACCGGATTAGATACTGCTGTAATAGGTTTTACCTGAGAAATATAATCAACCGTTACTTGAGTAGTGAGTGTATACAAACAGGCCGAAGATAAGGTATTGGCTTTTATAATTACCGTATAAGATGTAGATGTTAAAGGCTTAACAAATCCAGAAGCTAAAAACGGGTTTTTAAAATCCTCTAATGGTTGCCAGGTATATGATTGACCACCACTTGCAAAAAGCAATGCAGAATCGCCACTACATATATAAGAACCTGAATTTATTGCCAGTTGAGGCGCTACACCGGCATTTAGGGTTGTTTGAAATGCAGATGAACATCCAAAAGCATTTGTTACTATCAGCTTTACCAATTTTACACCTCCACCAGAAAAAAAGAAATAGGGGTTTTGTACGGTACTAGTTTGGGTAGCATTAAATTGCCAATACCATTTTTGTACATCCGCACTTGATGCGTTAAAAAAATTTACGCCTCCCCCACAACTGCTAACACTATAGTTAAATTGCGCAATGGGTGATGGCTTAACATCAACAACCAACGTTTGTGAAGTTTGACACGTTTGTCCCAGGGTTTGCTGCTGAACGGTGAGTGTGTATTGTGTATTTACTGAACCGTTAAATACTGTTGTACCGTTTGTATAATTTGATAATCCAAGTGAGGGCTGCCACAAATACGTGTTACCACCACTAGCCTCCAGGGTTAATTGTTGGCCTGCACAAACACTGCCTCCAGTGGGTAAAGTTGGAGAAAATTGAATAATGGCTACTGTTTGAAATTGTGTAGCACTGCATCCATATACATTAGTCCCTGTAAGATTTACAGAATAAATTCCACTAACCGAATACGTATTTAATTGTTGGGTAGTAACAGTATTGGTTTGTAAACCATTTCCCCAATTTAAATTATAGGTTTGACCTGTTAAGGTATTTACCAGTACAGCAACCGTTGAACTGCAATTACTGTGCTGGGTAGTAAACTGTACAATTGGCGATGGCCATACATTAAATACAAGTGCTGAACTGTCCTTAATATTGCATGCCGCGGGGTCTTTTACCACCAATGCAACCGTGTATTGTCCGGCAGCGGTAAAGGTTAAATTAGGATTTAATAGTGTTGTATTTGTTTGCGCATTTGCCAAATACCAGGTAAACGTTGCGTTGGCCCCTAAAGGTGGTGTGGCGTTTGATAGGGTTGCCGTAAAAGGCGAACAACCCGATAAGGTATTTGTATTGATTGTGGAAATTGCAAGTGGAAGCTGAAAATCAATTTTTAAAACACCGTTGTTACAATTACCACTATGATTTGGATTTCCGGGTGAATTAGGCCATGCACCCGGAGTTACTGGAAAATCGTCGTGACCGCCACAACCTGCACAGGCAGATTGATATATTTTTCCACGGGCATCAAAACGAGACGTACCACCGTCAACATGTTCCTGACTTAATCCACCCCCAAAATATGTACCGTATTGTAAAACCCAAGAGGAATCCATACCCAAAATGTAAAAATCAAATCCATCGGTGGTTGATTGTGTAGCAGCCATCAATGGCATGTTTTGTAAAGGCGGACCGTTTGTAATAATATTACCCCCCCAGCCGGAAAGATAGATATTTGAACACCGGTCCACTGCAAAGGCCGATGGTGCGATATCCACCTGTGTAGTGTAATTTCCAAAAACAGTAGCTTTATTAAGTTGGGATAGAGCCGCATTAAAACGTGCAATAAATTGATGACGTCCAGGATTATGCAAGGGTGTAATAGTTGATGTATTAAGTACAGGAAAACTTCCCATACTTTGACCAAAAACATAGATTCTGTTTTTAGAATCACTCTGAACAAAATACGATTGATCATAATCAGATGTACCAAAATACGTGGATGCTATAATTTGGTTTCCTGATGCATTTAAATGCACTAAAAAAGCATCGGATTTACCGCCTAAATACTGATTACTGTAAGCAGCACTAGTAACCGGAAAATCACTACTGCAGGTGCCTCCTGTAAAATAAACTGAGCCATCTGATTCTTTTATGAGAATGCTGTTTCCACAATCGTTTTGTGAACCTCCAATAAACGTACTAAAAAGTAATTGATTTAACGAGGGATTAAATTTAAATACAATTGCATCTTGTTTTCCGCCAAGTGTATTATCAAATGCATTTAACGTTGGAAAATCTGAGGATCGTGTACTGCTGCAAACAAATATATTATTATACCGGTCCACCTGTATTTCACCTCGATATTGATCTCCGTAATTATATTGCAAAGAATCAATATAATATTCCCAATAGGTATTGGCAATAAAGGTTAAATGATTAACATGGTTTACACCATCGTTTTGAGAGCCTCCAATATATGTACTACCTAATAACTGACTGCCTGTAGAATTAAATTTACTAACAAAAATATCTGTTCCAGAACTGTAACTAGTTCCGTTCATTACAAAACTTAAAGCCGGACCACCATTAAAAGAATTATCAAATGCATTGGCCAATACCGGAAAATTTGAGGATCCCGTTGCGCCGTAAAGGCATAAATTATTATTGTTATCTACTATCATACTCGAAACCACCTCGTAATTTGAGCCACCCAAATAAGTTGAATACAATAAGGCATTTCCATTGGCATTGTATTTAGTAATTACCACATCCGTGCCATTTTGAGGACCGTTAAAAGCAGTTTGAAATGCACCTAGTGTGGTAGGATAACCGACACTGTATGCGGTGCCACCGGCATATAAATTTCCTGCTGCATCGTAGGTTGCTGTCATTCCAAAATTATCTGCTGTAGATCCCGATTGTGCAGCAAATACTAATACCGGATCAATAATTAACGGGCATGATGGATTATAGCCATTTGGAAAATCAAAACTCAAACAGTGTTTTTTTAATGTATAATTACATGTTACAGTTTTTACAATGCCGTTAATAAGCTGATACGCGTAAGGTTTCTGCTCAATAATGTCGCCGAGATTTGTTTGAATAATTAGCCTGCCCTTATCAATACGTATATGATCAACACCGGTATATTGCATTTGTATTACAGATGGTGAATGACCGGGATTCACTGTAAATGTGTACTTTATACCCTGCGTTAAACCTGTTAACTCCACTGCTATACCGGGATATAAATTTGGATTTACAATACGTTCGTAGTGGTGTATATTATTAACCCATTGTTGCGGATTATTACCTAAATAATAATTCACATAATCTGAACTTTGCAAATAGGTATTCCATGAATTAAGTGACGACGCATTTAAAAATTCTGTTTTATAGGCATAATGTTGCAAAGAAATATTTTTAGGACGCTTTGTAATTCCTGCATGATGCCATTGTCTGTATGTTTTAGCATCATAAAAATGATACGTCCATGAATTGTTTTCAATAAAAACTGCTCCGCCATCCACTTGAGCCCTATAAAGAATCCCTGCAGGCCATTGACCTTTATTTTCTGTAAATCTAACAGTTGGTACTGATGCAAACATAACATACAAGCCAAAATTTGTAACTGCAAGCACTAGCCATATACATAGCCTAAATTTCATTTGTTAAATAGGCGTGTTTTAAAATGGTACTCAACAATAAAAGCATCGGTATTATAACGTTTTTTAAAATCTTGCAGGGCCTTAATAGCTTCTTCTTTTGTTGTGTAGGCACCGTAAAGAATTACCTTAAAATCCGATTCTTGCTGTAATGTGTATGTTTTAATACCCAGTTGTTTTACAAAAATTCTAATGCGTTTATTACTGGCTTGTTCAAAACGACCAAATTGAATGCTAAAACACAAGGATCTTTAAATAATCGCGGCGTACGTTGATGCTGTTTTGGTTTTTGAATGGCTACGGCACCCTCTGCCCTGTCTTGTTTTAAAATTCTTGAGGTAATGCGCAAGGTGTCTTGTATTTGAGATGCATTTACATAACTTAAAGGCACGCTGGATTCGGTAGGTTTTGCAAGTTGTAAGGAAGTTGTTATGGCAGGCTTTACAAAAAAAGATTCAAATCCGTAATCAAGTTTATATTTACCAAAACTATTTTTTGAAAACCATTGGGCTTGTATAAAAAGGGTATCCCTGAGGGGTTTAATGACACCCGTTAAACGTTTATAAAAATTTACATTGTAAAAGTTTACTGCATTGGGCTGAATTGAAGTATTTGGCGCATTTAGTGCAATCCATGAAAATGTAGGAGAATTATAAATTGTTAAGGTGTTTTGGGAGTTTGCCGAAGTATCAGAAGATTGAATTATTAACGTATCTGTAATACCCAATTGCAGGGAATCACTAAATTTTAAATTCCATTGCGAAAAAAGTTCTTGAGAAAACACATTACATGCGCTAAGTATAAAAATAACAAAGCCCACAAGGCATCTTCGCATACCTATAAAAATACATATTAATAATCTAAAGTGAAAGCGTACGCCCCCCATCAACAGGCAAATTAATGCCGGTTATATATGAGGCCGCTTCACTACATAAAAAAGATACTACCGATGCTATTTCTTCGGGTTTTGCAAACCGACCTGTAGGAATTTCAGAAAGCATTTCAGCCTCAATAGCTGAAACTGATTTTTGTTCTGTATTTGCTTTATTTTCAATTATTTGTTTAAGACGTGAAGTTAGTGTAGCCCCGGGCAATACGTTATTTACCGTAATTCCAAAAGGCGCAAGCTCACGCGATAAGGTTTTTGACCAATTTGCAACAGCTGCACGAATGGTATTACTTACACCCAATCCCGGTAGAGGTTGTTTTACAGAAGTTGAAATAATATTAATAATGCGTCCAAAGCACTGTGATTTCATTGAAGGAACTACTGCCTGTACCAAAATTTGATTTGCAATAACATGTTGTTCAAATGCCTTTCGAAACGCATCTGGAGTAGCCTGCATAATTGAACCAGGCAAGGGACCACCGGAATTATTTATTAAAACCGAATACGGACCGTTTAAACGACATTCTTCTTGAATTGCAGAAGATACCAATGAAGATGAATTTAAATCAATTTGTAAATGCCTAAAACGATTTTCGGTGTTTACGCCTTCAACCGTTTTAAAATCTTTTAAATCAGGCTCTGAACGCGAAATTGCAAGAACGGAATATCCCTTTGAAAGCAGTTCAAGCGAAATTGCTTTTCCAATGCCCTGTGAACCTCCACAAATAATGGCTTTTTTATGCATGATTAAACTTATTTAGAAATTAAAGATACTATTAATTGATATTCAAAACCTTTCCCCATAAGCCAACGTATTAATTGCTCACGCGACACTTGATGTATTCGTGACGCTATATGTGCATTTAATATTTTTAAATACTCATTTTCCTCAACCTGATTTAATGCTAGGTCTATACATTCTGCAGCGATGTGGTGTTTGTATAAACCTGCTAAAACCTTTTGTTTTCCCCATTTGTTGATTCGAATTTTACCAGAAACATAGGCGTTGGCAAATCGACAATCGTTAATTAAATTTTCATGGGTTAGATGTTTTAAAATGTGCTCCGCATCAGTTTTTGAAACCCCTTTTGTTGTTAAATAGGTTCGTGTTTCAAATATAGAACGTTCGCGATACAAGCACCACTGCGAAATGGAATCTAATTTCATAGAAACTGTATTTTTATAAAAGTATTAAAAACTTAAGCCATTATGCAAGTTCCAAAACAGCTTACAAATCAATTACTCCATTTGAATGGCTTTGAACTTAAAGATTTTTGTAATGCACATTCAGTTCCTCTGAATTACAGATCCATTCGGTTAAATCCAAACAAGCCTGTCCCCCTTCCTTTTGAACATAAACATCCTATTCCTTGGACAAAACAGGGCTATTATACAGATTCCACTGTCAAATTTACCACAGATCCAAATTTTCATACAGGTGCATATTATGCACAAGAGCCCTCAAGTATGTTTATTGAATATGTGATTTTACAATTACAATTGCATTTAAAGCCTATTAAAGCCTTGGATTTATGCGCAGCGCCTGGAGGTAAAACTACCATTTTATTGGATGTATTATCCCAGGAATCTCTTGTTTGGGCTAACGAGCCTCATTCTACCCGAGCTATGACCTTAACTGATACTTTAAACCGCTGGGGCCATGATAATATATGTGTTAGCAATGCAAACCCAAGCACGCTTAAAAAGGCATTACCCTTTCAATTTGATTTAACACTGGTTGATGCCCCTTGCAGTGGAAGCGGTTTATTTAGAAAACAGCCTGGTTTTATTAATGAATGGCATAATGGCATGGTTAAAGAATCTCGTAAAAATCAAGAATTAATTTTACATGAAGCTTTTCAACTAACTAAAATTCAAGGATTTATAATTTATTCGACCTGTTCGTTTTCACCTGAAGAAAACGAAGACCTTACACAATGGTTTTTAAAGCATTATCCTGTTAAACACATTCAAATTAATGTTCCAGACGCTTGGAATATTAAAATTTCAGAGGGCGCATACCGCTTTTGGCCACATTTATTAAAAGCTGAGGGTTTTTATTGCAGTATTTTTCAAGTAATGGAACAATCTGAAATTAAACCAGTAAAACATAAAAAAATGCACTGTATTAATACAAAGCCAAAATTAAATTTACCCTTTGAAATTAAAATTAACGATGTAAATCAATCCTATATTGAGTTTAATAAATCTTTATGGGTAATATCTAACAATTTAATTGATATATTAAATATAATTGATAATCAATTACTTATATTAAAAATTGGAACCTGTTGCCTAACATTAAATAATAAAGATATTCCTGAACATCAATTGGCGCAGTCTTTTAAAATTAAAACCGATTTACCTGATTTTGAATGTGCATTAGAATTAGCGTTAAGCTATTTAAAACGAAATAGTTTTAAAAATACAATTTCAAAAACGGGATGGCATGCCATGACTTATAATAAATTGGGTATGGGCTGGGCAAACTTTCTTAACAACCGCGTAAATAATGCCTATCCTAAAATTTTAAAAATTCTTCATTAGAAATGCGTATTTATTTGTTTGATAATAAAAGTTTTAATACATTTGCGTCCCCTAATTTAGGGGGCGTTCCTTTTTTATTGAACGAATTGCCGAAGTAGCTCAGCTGGTAGAGCAGCTGATTTGTAATCAGCTGGTCGGGGGTTCGAGTCCCTTCTTCGGCTCTCAGTTGGGGCAATTCCAGAGTGGCCAAATGGGGCAGACTGTAAATCTGCTGCGATAGCTTCGGTGGTTCGAATCCATCTTGCCCCACCCCAAAACGGATATCAGCGGAAGTAGCTCAATTGGTAGAGCTCCAGCCTTCCAAGCTGGAGGTTGCGGGTTCGAGACCCGTCTTCCGCTCCAAAGCGCTTTGATAATGCATGTTGGGACTGTCAGACTTGCTGTTGTAGCTCAGTGGTAGAGCACTTCCTTGGTAAGGAAGAGGTCGGCAGTTCAATCCTGCTCAACAGCTCAAAAAAATAAATTGATAAAAAAATAACATATAAAACAAAAAAATAAAAAATAAACAACTATGGCAAAAGAAAAATTCGACCGTTCCAAACCACATGTTAACATTGGAACCATTGGACACGTAGACCACGGTAAAACCACTCTTACTGCGGCTATTACAACCGTATTAGCAACTAAAGGACTTGCTGAAGTACGTGATTTCTCTTCTATTGATAATGCACCCGAAGAAAAAGAACGTGGTATTACAATTAATACTTCACACGTGGAGTATCAAACAGAAAAACGTCACTATGCACACGTAGATTGTCCAGGTCACGCCGATTACGTAAAAAACATGGTTACAGGTGCTGCACAAATGGACGGTGCCATTTTAGTGGTTGCCGCAACAGATGGACCTATGCCACAAACCCGCGAACATATTCTGTTAGCGCGTCAGGTAGGTGTGCCCCGTATAGTTGTTTTTATGAATAAAGTTGACATGGTTGACGATCCAGAATTGTTAGACCTAGTTGAAATGGATGTTCGTGAATTATTAAGCTTTTATAAGTTTGACGGTGATAACACTCCCATTATTAGAGGTTCTGCTTTAGGCGGATTAAACAATGATGCCAAATGGGTTGATAAAATTATGGAATTAATGGCCGCTGTGGATGATTTTATTCCATTACCTCCACGTGACAAAGACAAGGCGTTTTTAATGCCTGTTGAAGATGTATTTACCATTACAGGTCGTGGAACGGTGGCTACAGGTCGTATTGAAACAGGAATCATCAATTCAAACGATGCGGTAGAAATAATTGGAATGGGTGCTGAAAAGCTAACCTCAACCGTTACCGGTGTTGAAATGTTTCGTAAAATATTAGATTCTGGTGAAGCTGGAGATAATGTAGGATTATTACTTCGTGGTATTGAAAAAAGTGATATACGCCGCGGTATGGTAATTTGCAAGCCCGGTTCTGTTAAACCGCATAAAAAATTTAAAGCCGAGGTATATATCCTTAAAAAAGAAGAAGGCGGTCGTCATACACCATTCCAAAACAAATACCGTCCTCAGTTTTATTTCCGTACTACCGACGTAACTGGTGAAATTGAACTTGAAGCCGGTCGTGAAATGGTTTTACCTGGAGATAATGTAACCATTACTGTAAACTTGATTAATTCCATCGCCATGGATAAAGGTCTTCGTTTTGCTATTCGCGAAGGTGGACGTACCGTTGGTGCTGGTCAGGTAACAGAAATATTAGACTAAGCCATAGTTTAAAATTTCGGCAAAATGGCCTCCGTAATTCGGTAGCCATTTTGCTGTTTAATAAAATAAATGAATAAAAACGGGCATAGTTCAATGGCAGAATAGCGGTCTCCAAAACCGTTGATGGGAGTTCGAATCTCTCTGCCCGTGCGAACCAACCGTAAAAAATATTATGAGCAAAATATCAAATTATCTTACCGAAAGTCGAAACGAGTTGTTTAATAAGGTAAGTTGGCCTACATGGAGTGAATTACAAAACAGTGCCTGGGTGGTAATGGCCTCTGCAATAATAATAGCTTTAGTGGTTTTTGTTTTGGATTTTGTTTTTGAGTTTGGTATGACCATGCTTTATGATTTATTCAAATAATTGAATTATGACAACATCCAGCACAATTGAGCAAACAAAAAAATGGTACGTTGTTAGAGCCATTAGCGGTCAAGAAAAAAAAGTCAAACATTATATTGAAGTTGAGATTGCCCGACTCAAATTAGAAAGTTTTGTGAGTCAGGTTTTAATTCCAACTGAAAAAGTTATTCAAATACGAAACGGAAAAAAAACCACCAAAGAGCGTTCCTTTTACCCCGGATATATTTTAATTGAAGCGCAACTAACTGGTGAAATTCCTCACGTAATTAGAAACATTACCGGTGTAATTGGTTTTTTAGGTGAGTCTAAAGGCGGTGACCCTGTTCCCATGCGTATTGGAGAAGTTAACCGAATTTTAGGAAAAGTGGATGAACTTACTGAAAGTGAAGGCACCATGACTACACAATACACAGTAGGAGAATCGGTAAAAGTAATAAACGGACCGTTTAACGGTTTTAATGGCATTATTGAAGAAATTCTTGAAGATAAACGTAAAATAAAAGTTACCGTAAAAATATTTGGGCGCAAAACCCCGCTTGAATTGAATTATGGTGAAGTAGAAATTGAATAATATGAATTATCGCATTGAATTGAAGAGGTATTTTAACGAGACGCTTTGCTGCTTCCAACTCAAAGCAAGTACCTCTCTAAATTCAATTTTAAAACCAATAAATAAAAAATACCATGGCTAAAGAGTTAAGTGCAATTGTTAAATTGCAAATAAAAGGCGGAGCTGCTAACCCCTCTCCTCCAATTGGACCTGCTTTAGGCGCCAAGGGTGTAAACATTATGGAGTTCTGTAAGCAGTTTAATGCTCGAACTCAAGAAAACCCTGGAAAAATACTTCCGGTAATTATTAATGTTTATACCGACAAATCGTTTGATTTTGTTATCAAAAGACCGCCTGTTGCAATCCAAATCATGGAACTGGCAAAAATTAAATCCGGATCAGCAACCAGTAACCGCAAAAAAGTAGGTTCATTGTCTTGGGATCAGGTTCGAAAAATTGCCGAAGATAAAATGGTAGACATGAACTGTTTTACTGTTGAATCTGCCATGTCAATGGTTGCTGGTACTGCACGCTCTATGGGTGTTACAGTATCCGGAACCAAACCCTTTTAATTTATAAATGTTTAATTAAAGCTTAAAAATGGCAACGTTGACTAAAAAAAGAAAGACTGCAGAATCAAAGTATAATGCAGCAAAGTCGTATTCCATGACAGAAGCCTCAAGTATTGTAAAATCAATAACGTTTACAAAATTTGATGCATCAGTTGATTTGGCAATACGTTTAGGAGTTGATCCACGTAAAGCGAATCAAATGGTACGGGGCACAGTAACATTGCCGCACGGTACCGGTAAAACCTTGCGCGTATTGGCACTTGTTACTCCTGACAAAGAACAGGAAGCAAAAGAAGCAGGTGCTGATTTTGCTGGTTTAGATGAATTCGTAGAAAAAATCAAAGGTGGATGGACTGATATTGATGTAATTATTACCATGCCTTCCGTTATGGGTAAAGTTGGTGCCCTTGGTAGAATTTTAGGACCAAGAGGTTTAATGCCGAATCCAAAAACGGGAACAGTAACCATGGATGTTGCAAAAGCGGTTCAGGATGCCAAAGGTGGAAAAATTGACTTCAAAGTTGATAAATCAGGTATTATACATGCTAGTATTGGAAAAGTTTCCTTTGATGCACAAAAAATAACAGAAAATGCCCAAGAACTTATGCAAACTGTTATGAAATTAAAACCTTCAAGTGCAAAAGGCACCTATATCCGATCGGTAACCATGAGCTCCACCATGAGTCCCGGAATTCAAATTGATACAAAACTGTATTCATAACACATTGGACACATGAACAAAGCTGAAAAAACCAAACAAATCGAACATTTAACAGAACAATTAAATGCAAATGATAAAATTTACCTTGCGGATTGTTCTACGCTAACGGTAGAAAAAGTTAATGCTTTTCGCCGTATGTGTTTTCAAAAAAACATTACTGTAACAGTTGTAAAAAACACCCTATTAAAAAAGGCTTTGGAGCGTGCAAACGACTCAAAGCTTACGGAATTAATACCAGCATTAAAAGGGGAAACAGCATTAATGTTTACAGACACATCCAATGCACCAGCAAAAATTATTAAAGATTTTCGTAAAAACGGAAACAAACCTGCTTTAAAGGGCGCCTATGTAGAACAAATGATTTTTATAGGCGATCAACAACTTGAAGCACTGGCATCGTTAAAATCTAAAAACGAATTAATTGCTGATGTAATTGCACTTCTTCAATCCCCTATTAAACGCGTCATAGGTGGATTAGAACACAAATTTAAAAATCAAGACGCCGCTTAATTTAAATTATTAAAAAACAAATCCTATGGCAGATATAAAATCAATCGCAGAAACCTTAGTTAACTTAACTGTTAAAGAAGTACAAGAATTAGCAACATTATTAAAAGATGAGTACGGTATTGAACCCGCTGCTGCAGCTGTTGTAATGGCTGGTGGCGGAGGCGGCGCCGATGCTGCAGAAGCAAAAACCAGTTTTGACGTAATTTTAAAAGAAGCTGGAGCTGCCAAATTAGGGGTAGTTAAAGTTGTAAAAGATTTAACAGGACTTGGCTTAAAAGAAGCTAAAGATCTTGTTGATGGTGCACCAAAACCCGTAAAAGAAGGCATTGGCAAAGAGGAAGCTGAGGCTATTAAAAAAGCTTTGGAAGAAGCTGGTGCTAAAGCTGAAATTAAGTAACTATGATCCCCCTGATATCTGCTGTATGCTGATATCAGGGTTTTGTTCTCGTTATTCTTAAATATTCACTACTAATATTAAATACCTTGGCAACAACTCAAAAAAACCTAAAACGAATTAATTTTTCATCTAACAAATTTCCTATTGAGTATCCTGATTTTTTAGATATTCAAATAAAGTCGTTTCAAGACTTTTTTCAACTTGAAACCACACCAGAAAACCGTAAAAAAGAAGGCTTATTTAAAGTATTTGCTGAAAATTTTCCGATTTCAGATGCTCGAAACAACTTTGTATTGGAATTTAAAGACTATTACATAGATCCTCCTCGGTATTCCTTAGAAGAATGTATCGAACGAGGATTAACGTATTCCGTACCATTAAAAGCCAAGTTATATTTATATTGTACCGATCCTGAACATGAAGATTTTGAACCTATAATTCAGGATGTTTATTTAGGAACAATTCCCTACATGACTCCTAAAGGATCATTTATTATAAATGGTGCTGAACGTGTTATTGTATCACAGTTACACCGTTCACCTGGTGTGTTTTTTGGTCAGAGCCGACATGCCAATGGCACCAAACTTTACAGTGCCCGCGTTATACCGTTTAAAGGCAGTTGGATAGAATTTGCAACAGACATAAATAATGTAATGTATGCATACATAGACCGTAAGAAAAAGTTACCCGTTACCACTTTACTTCGTTCTATAGGTTTTGAAAGTGATAAACAAATTTTAGAAATTTTTGGATTATCAGATGAAGTTAAAGTAAGTAAGGCCGGTTTAAAACGTGAGGTAGGTCGTAGACTTGCGGCCCGTGTATTAAAAACATGGCTTGAAGATTTTGTTGATGAAGATACCGGAGAAGTAGTTTCAATTGAACGTAATGAAGTTTTAATTGACAGGGAAACAATATTAGAAGATCAACATATTGATTTAATCGTTGATGCCGGTGTAAAATCTATTATTTTACATAAACAGGATGTTAATACGGCAGATTTTGCGATTATTTATAATACGCTGCAAAAAGATTCTACAAACTCTGAAAAAGAGGCAATTGAATTTATATACCGCTTATTACGAAATGCCGAACCACCAGACGAAGAAACGGCACGCAGTGTTATTGATAAATTATTCTTTTCAGATAAACGTTATGATTTAGGGGAAGTAGGAAGGTATCGAATAAATAAAAAATTTGGCATTGATATTCCTGCTGAAATTAGAGTATTAACAAAAGAAGATATCATTCTTATTATAAAATATTTAATTGAGCTTATTAATTCAAAAACCGATGTTGATGATATTGATCATCTTTCAAATCGACGTGTTCGTACTGTAGGCGAACAATTATACGCTCAATTTGGTGTTGGTTTAGCGCGTATGGCGCGTACCATTCGCGAACGTATGAATGTACGCGATAACGAGGTATTTACACCAACCGATTTAATAAATGCCAAAACCTTAAGCTCCGTAATTAATTCGTTTTTTGGTACCAATCAACTTTCACAGTTTATGGACCAAACCAATCCCCTGTCGGAAATTACACATAAACGCAGGCTATCTGCACTCGGGCCAGGCGGCTTAAGTCGTGAACGTGCAGGTTTTGAGGTACGCGATGTGCATTACACACACTACGGTCGTTTATGTACTATTGAAACGCCTGAAGGTCCCAATATTGGTTTAATTTCTTCATTGTGCGTTTATGCAAAAGTTAACAAACTTGGATTTATCGAAACCCCCTATCGTGAAGTAAAACAGGGTAAAATAAATCCAAATTCAGAAATATTATATCTCACCGCAGAAGAAGAAGATCGCAAAAATATAGCACAAGCAAATTCAAAGCTGGACGACAAAGGTCGTATGACCGGAACTAAAATAACAGCACGTTTTGAAGGTGATTTTCCAATTACAGAGGCTGAACAAATCCATTTAATGGATGTGGCTCCTAATCAAATTGCTTCTATTGCAGCTTCTTTAATTCCGTTTTTGGAGCATGATGATGCAAACCGTGCTTTGATGGGCTCTAACATGCAACGTCAGGCAGTGCCCCTTATGCGTCCGGAATCACCAATTGTTGGAACTGGAATTGAAGGCCGAGTGGCAGAAGACAGCCGCGTGTTAATTAATGCAGAATTTGATGGGCATGTAGAATATGTAGATGCGCGTGAAATTGTAATACGTTACCAACGCAGTGAAGAAGATAAGCTTATTAGTTTTGAGGGTGATGTTAAAACCTACCGTTTAACTAAATTTCAAAAAACCAATCAAAGTACCTGCATGAATCTTAAACCCATTGTAAAAAAGGGTGATAAAGTAACCAAAGGACAAGTACTTTGCGAAGGTTATGCAACTCAAAACGGTGAATTGGCATTAGGCCGTAATCTGAAAGTGGCGTTTATGCCCTGGAAAGGTTATAATTTTGAAGATGCCATCGTTATCAATGAAAAAATTGTACGCGATGATATTTTCACATCCATTCATATAGATGAGTACAATTTAGAAGTCCGTGATACAAAACGCGGCATGGAGGAACTAACCCCTGATATCCCAAATGTAAGCGAAGAGGCAACCAAAGATCTTGATGAAAAGGGATTAATCCGTATTGGTGCAGAAGTTAAAGAAGGTGATATTTTAATTGGAAAAATTACACCGAAAGGCGAAACCGATCCGTCACCTGAAGAAAAACTATTACGTGCCATTTTTGGCGATAAGGCCGGAGATGTTAAGGATGCATCCTTACGCGTATCCCCTTCTATTAAGGGTGTAGTAATTGATAAACGTTTGTTTTCAAGGGTTATTAAAGATAAAAAAGCAAAAGCCGAAGAAAAACCTTTAGTTGAAAAACTGGATTCGGAATTTGAAAAAAACATAAATAACCTTAAACTTAAACTGGTAGATAAACTTTTCACCTTAGTTAATGGCAGAACATCTCAGGGTGTAACCAATATTTTAGGAGAAGAAGTTGTAGCTAAAGGCACCAAGTTTACCCAAAAAATTCTTGAACGAATCGATTATACCGAAATTAATCCTGTTAATTGGACAAGCGATAAAGATAAAAACATATCGATTGAGCAAATGCTGCACAATTACATGATACATTTCAACGATTATTTAGGAAAATACAAACGTGAAAAGTTTCAGATTACGGTGGGCGATGAATTACCTAATGGTATTGTTAAAATGGCCAAGGTATATATTGCTCAAAAGCGTAAACTAAAAGTTGGCGATAAAATGGCCGGACGTCATGGTAACAAAGGTATTGTTGCCCGTATCGTAAAAGCCGAAGACATGCCGTATTTAGAAGATGGTACCCCCGTAGATATTGTGTTAAATCCGTTAGGAGTTCCCTCGCGTATGAACCTGGGCCAAATATATGAAACTGTACTGGGTTGGGCGGGTGAAAAACTGGGATTAAAATTTGCAACACCTATTTTTGACGGAGCCAGTATGGACCAAATAGATGAGCAGGTTAAAAAGGCCGGATTGCCCCAATTTGGTCGCACATTTTTGTACGATGGAGAAACCGGGGAGCGATTCCACCAACCAGCAACAGTGGGTATTATTTACATGTTAAAACTATCACATATGGTTGATGATAAAATGCATGCACGTTCTATTGGACCGTATTCATTAATTACACAACAACCTTTAGGTGGTAAAGCCCAATTTGGCGGTCAACGCTTTGGTGAAATGGAAGTTTGGGCACTTGAAGCATACGGAGCAGCAAATGTATTACAGGAATTATTAACTGTTAAGTCGGATGATGTAACCGGAAGAGCCAAAGCCTATGAGTCCATTGTAAAAGGTGACAATATTCCTACACCGGGTATTCCTGAATCTTTCAATGTACTGTTGCATGAGCTAAAAGGATTAGCTCTTGATGTAAATATGGATTAATCATTAAAAACGAAAAAAAAACATGGCTTTACGTCGCGATATAAAACAAAAATCAAATTTTTCAAAAATAACCATCAGTTTAGCTTCGCCTGAAACGATTTTACGCCGTTCTCATGGAGAAATTCTTAAACCTGAAACCATTAATTACAGAACCTATAAACCCGAACGAGATGGTTTATTTTGTGAGCGCATTTTTGGCCCGGTAAAAGATTACGAATGCCATTGCGGAAAATATAAACGTATTCGTTACAAAGGAATTGTATGTGACCGCTGTGGTGTTGAAGTAACCGAAAAAAAAGTACGCCGTGAACGAATGGGGCACATCAACCTTGTAGTTCCTGTGGCACATATCTGGTATTTCCGTTCGCTTCCCAACAAAATGGGATATTTACTTGGATATCCAACTAAAAAATTAGACATGGTAATTTATTACGAACGCTATGTGGTAATAAATGCCGGTATTACAGCCGAAAAAGGAATTCAAAAAGATGATTTATTAACCGAAGAAGAGTATTTAAATTTGGTTGATACACTACCTAAAGAAAACCATTTATTAGACGATAAGGACCCCCATAAATTCATCGCAAAAATGGGGGCTGAGGCCGTTCAAGATTTACTTTCAAGACTTGATTTAGATGCCCTTTCCTATGAATTACGAGATAAAGCAAATAAAGAAACATCTCAGCAACGCAAAAATGAGGCATTAAAACGTTTGCAAGTAATTGAGGCCTTCCGTCAAGCCAATCAAAATGTTGTTAACCGTCCCGAGTGGATGATTATTAAAGTGGTACCGGTTATTCCTCCTGAGTTACGTCCCTTAGTTCCATTGGACGGAGGACGATTTGCAACTTCCGATTTAAATGATTTATACCGTCGTGTCATTATTCGTAACAACCGTTTAAAGCGCTTAATTGAAATCAAAGCACCAGACGTGATATTGCGAAATGAAAAACGTATGCTTCAAGAATCGGTTGATTCTTTATTTGATAATTCACGTAAAAGCAATGCTGTTAAAACCGATAGCAACCGTCCGTTAAAATCACTTTCCGATTCATTAAAAGGAAAGCAAGGTCGTTTTCGTCAAAATCTGTTAGGTAAACGGGTTGATTATTCTGCACGTTCTGTTATTGTTGTAGGACCTGAATTAAAACTACACGAGTGCGGCTTACCCAAAGAAATGGCTGCCGAATTATTTAAACCGTTTATCATACGTAAAATGATTGAACGGGGAATTGTAAAAACTGTAAAATCTGCTAAAAAAATAGTAGATAAAAAAGATCCTATTGTATGGGATATATTAGAAAATGCCTTAAAAGGCCATCCGGTTTTATTAAACCGTGCTCCTACCCTACACCGTTTGGGTATTCAGGCATTTCAACCTAAATTAATTGAAGGTAAGGCCATTCAGTTGCATCCTTTGGTTTGTACCGCATTTAATGCTGACTTTGATGGTGACCAAATGGCCGTACACGTGCCTTTGGGTAATGCTGCTATTTTGGAAGCCCAAATATTAATGTTGGCTTCTCATAATATCTTAAACCCTTCTAATGGAGCACCCGTTGCTGTGCCGTCACAAGACATGGTATTGGGCTTGTATTATCTAACCAAGTCTAAAAAAAATCTGGCTAATGATCCCGTTCGCGGTGAAGGCAAGTTGTTTTACAATGCCGAAGAGGTTATAATTGCCTACAACGAACGTGCTGTTGATTTGCATGCCATTATTAAAGTAAAGGTTCCAAATGCATTAGAAAACGGTAAGTTGGTTTCTAAAATGATAGAAACTACTGTTGGCCGTGTTTTATTTAATGCTGTAGTACCGCAAGAGGTTGGGTATATCAACGAATTACTAACAAAAAAATCCTTACGTGATATCATCGGTAATGTTGTAAAACAAACCGGTATGGCAAAAACTGCCAAATTTTTAGATGATATCAAAGAATTAGGTTTCCGTACTGCATTTCGCGGAGGTTTATCTTTTAATTTAGGTGATATTCAAATTCCTGCAGATAAATTTACCATTATAGACGACGCCCATAATCAGGTGGATGAAGTTGTAAATAATTATAATATGGGTTTTATCACCAATAATGAGCGTTACAACCAAATCATTGATATCTGGACCCACACCAATTCAAAGGTTACTAAAAAAGTACTTGATACATTAAGTAATGACCGTCAGGGATTTAATCCAGTGTACATGATGCTAGATTCTGGTGCTCGTGGTAGTAAGGAACAAATTAAACAGCTGAGTGGTATGCGTGGACTTATGGCTAAACCCCAAAAAGCGGGTGATACCACAACGTCTATTATTGAAAACCCCATTCTTTCAAACTTTCGTGAAGGGTTAACCATTCTTGAGTACTTTATTTCTACTCACGGTGCACGAAAAGGTTTAGCAGATACGGCATTAAAAACAGCAGATGCAGGTTACTTAACCCGTCGATTGGTGGATGTGGCTCAAGATGTAATTATTAACGAAACCGATTGTGGTACGTTACGTGGCTTATCTATGTCGGCACTAAAAAATAATGATGATGTGGTTGAAAGCCTGTACGATCGTATTTTGGGCCGTACGGCATTAAATGATGTGTACCATCCTACCAGTGGCGAATTAATTATAAACGGTGGAGAAATTATTACTGAAGAATTTGCCCTGCAAATTGATAAATCACCTTTGGAAACCATTGATATACGCTCCGTATTAACCTGCGAAAGCAAATCGGGTGTATGCGCTAAATGTTACGGTCGCAATTTGGCCAATGGTCGCTTGGTTCAACTTGGCGAAGCTGTAGGTGTAATTGCCGCTCAATCCATTGGTGAACCTGGAACACAGTTAACATTACGTACATTTCACGTGGGTGGAACGGCCTCAAACATTGCAGCATCTTCAAGCTTAATAGCCAAATATGATGGTATTATGGAGATTGATGAATTGCGTACAGTAGAACGACTCAATAACGAAAACCAAAAAGTTAATGTAGTTATAGGGCGTTCAACCGAAATGCGGATAATTGATTCCAATACCGGCATTACACTTACTACCGGAAATGTACCTTACGGATCTAGCTTGTATATTAAACCCGGTTCAAAAGTTAAAAAAGGAGATTTAATTTGCGATTGGGATCCCTATAATGCGGTAATCGTTTCTGAATTTGGAGGTAGTGTTGAATTTAAAAACATTAAAGAAAATGTAACGTACCGCGAGGAAAGTGATGAGCAAACAGGATTTAAAGAAAAAGTAATAATTGAAAGCCGCGATAAAACCCTTAATCCGGTTATAAGTATTGTTGATAAAAAAGGTTTAGGTTTAAAATCGTACAATATCCCGGTGGGTGCACATATTGTCATCAATGAAAATGCAAAAATTGAACCCGGTCAGGTATTAGTAAAAATTCCAAGACTTTCAGGAAAAACGGGAGATATTACAGGTGGTTTACCACGTGTTACCGAACTCTTTGAAGCTCGTAATCCAAGTAATCCTGCAGTTGTAAGTGAAATTGATGGTGTGGTTAGTTTTGGAGAAAAAATTAAACGCGGTAACCGTGAGGTTATTGTAGAAGCCAAAACAGGTGAACGACGCAATTACCTTGTGAATTTAAGCAAACACATCCTGGTTCAAGAAAATGATTTTGTTAAAGCAGGAGATGCGCTATCTGATGGCGCTATTAGTCCGGGTGATATTTTATCTATTAAAGGACCAACCGCTGTACAAGAATACCTTGTTAATGAAATACAAGAAGTGTACCGTTTACAGGGACAAAAACTAAACGATAAGCACTTTGAAGTTATTGTACGTCAAATGATGCGTAAAGTTGAAATTGTTGATGCTGGTGATACAATATTTCTTGAACAGCAATTAGTAAACAAGGCCGATTTTATGCTGGAAAACGATCAGCTGTTTGGTAAAAAAGTGGTTACAGATCCGGGTGATAGTCCAGAATTTAAAGCCGGACAAATCATTACAGCAAGACGTTTACGTGATGAAAATTCAATACTTAAACGTAAAGATAAAAAATGCATAGAGTCCAGAGATGCGGTTCCAGCTACTGCAAATCCTATACTTCAGGGTATTACCCGTGCTTCATTGCAAACCAGCAGCTGGATTTCTGCAGCTTCATTCCAGGAAACTACCAAAGTACTTAATGAAGCAGCCGTTAATGGTAAAGTGGACCGTCTATTAGGTTTAAAAGAAAACGTAATCGTTGGGCATTTAATTCCAGCCGGTACCGGTATGCGGGTTTATGACAAACTTGTAGTTGGCAACAAGGAAGAATACGAATTGTTGATGGCAAGTAAGGCGGAAGTTGGTGAAGACGTGTTATAAACAATAACAGTACATTTAAAAAAGCCCCAAAAAGGGGCTTTTTTAGTTTATAGTAATATTAAAAATTATACGACTATCGTATAATCCTTGTAATACATCACCTGCATTTACTTTACCAACACCTGCGGGAGTACCAGTAAAAATTAAATCACCAGCTTGTAAAGTAACAAATTTGCTTACGTATGAAATTAGATATGCAGGAGCAAATAACATTTCTTTTAAATATCCTCTTTGTACATATTTAGAATTGCACATTAAAGCAAATTCCTTGTCAGGAAGTATATAATCTGTTATTTCTGTAAATGGAGCACAAAAAGCACTGTTATCAAAAGCTTTGGCTTTTTCCCATGGCAATCCTTTGGCTTTTAAAACATCCTGTATATCGCGTGCGGTAAAATCAATTCCCAAAGACCACGCATCTATATAATGGAGCGCCTGAGACTCTGAAATTGTAAAGCCTGTTTTGCAAACACGAAAAACCAGTTCAATTTCATGATGTAAATTTGTAGTAAAGTTTGGTATTGTAATTTGGCTACCAGTACTAAGTGCCGTTTGTGGTTTAAAAAAAAACACCGGTTCACTTGGGGCCTGCGCATGCATCTCTTTAGCATGATCTGCATAATTTCGACCAATACAAATAATTTTCATACAACTAAAATAAATCAATTTAAATCAAATAACTAATTTTGGGTGTGCAAAAAACATACGATATATGTATCATCGGAGGCGGTATTGTGGGATTAGCAACAGCCTATAAATTAAGCTTACAAAAGCCTGATTTAAAAATATTATTACTTGAAAAAGAACCTCAGCTGGCCGCACATCAAACCGGTCATAACAGCGGTGTAATTCACAGCGGTATATACTATAAACCCGGTTCGTATAAGGCACTTAAATGTGTTGAAGGACGCCGCGCATTGGTAGCTTTTGCTAAATTACATCATATCGCTCATGACATTTGCGGTAAAATAATTGTAGCTACAGACAACTCCGAACTTAATCATTTAAATAAGGTTTTTCAACACGGTCAACAAAATGGTGTAGAAGACATTGAAATGATTTCGTCTGAAACAATTACCGAAATTGAACCCCACTGTAAAGGTATATCAGGTATTCGCGTGGGCTGTACAGGAATTATAGACTACCCTGCTGTTACACAAACACTCGCAAACCTGGTAGTATCAAAAACACAAAATAAAATTAATACCGGTACCGCTGTTACAGGTTTACAATTTGAATCTGATACTTACACCATCGTTTGTAATTCAGAGCGCTTTTATGCTAAGCATATTATAAATACTTCAGGTTTACAAGCCGACCGCACAATAAAAAAAACCGGACAATCAAGCAAAGCGAAAATTGTAGGTTTTAGAGGCGATTACTACGACTTAACACCAGAGGCACAACATAAAGTAAAACACCTCATATATCCAGTTCCAAATCCAAAATTTCCATTTTTAGGGGTACATTTTACACGTATGGTTCATGGAGGTATAGAATGCGGTCCCAATGCGGTATTTGTATTTGACCGGGAGGGGTATTCCAAAACAGCATTTCGTTTAAAAGACACCCTTGATGCATTTGCTTTTAAAGGCACCTGGAAATTTTTTGCCAAACATTGGAAATTTGGACTGGATGAATATAGAGGCGCTTTTTCAAAAGCCTATTTTTTAAAACGTCTTCAAAAACTATTACCTGATTTAAAATCGGAAGATATTGTAGCAAGCCGTTGTGGCATTCGTGCTATGGCTCTGGGCCCAGAAGGTGAAATGTTAGATGATTTTCACATCGAATGGGGACCACATGCCATGCATGTTATAAACAGTCCCAGTCCTGCCGCAACTGCATGCTTAGCATACGGTGAAGAAATTGCAATACAAGCCATATCAAGATTTAATATTCAGTAAAGGTGTGCCGCCTTCAAGAGTTAAATACCGAATGGAGTCGTTTTTTAAATCCACTGTTATCAGATGCCAGTTGGGCATCCTTACTAGCAAATACAAAATCCGTTTATCAATCGCAAAACGTATATCCACCTGCAGCGCTATTATTTAATGCCTTTAATTCCTGCCCTGTAAACAAACTTAAAGTTGTAATACTGGGGCAAGATCCCTATTATAATGCCGGTCAGGCAAATGGCCTAAGTTTTTCTGTACCCAAACAATTACCCTTACCGCCCAGTTTAAAAACTATTTATAATGAATTGCATCAGGATATAGAAACATTTAAAATTCCCAAGCATGGAGATTTAACCGCTTGGGCCCATCAAGGGGTTTTGTTATTAAATGCTATTTTAACGGTACAATCTAAAAAACCGGGCAGTCATAAATTTCTAAACTGGGAAACCTGGACAAATGCGGTGATTCAACATATAAGTTTAAACCGTAATCACATTGTTTTTATGTTATGGGGTAATTATGCCCGAAAAAAAAACATCTTTATAAATCCTCATAAACACTTTGTTTTAGAGGCGGCACATCCCTCTCCCCTCGCCCGAGGCGCTTTTAAAGGATGCCGGCATTTTAGCTTGTGTAACTCGTATTTAAAAACACATCACCAAACTGTTATAGATTGGAATCTGCCCGATTAATTGTTTTTAAATATGCATCAAAAGTAATACCATTACGAATAGCATCACTGTATACGTAACTGTTTAGGTATAAGACCCAAATATCAGGCTTTAAATCTAAACCCCAGTACTCTGGCGCTATACCAAAACCAAAAAATAAGGAAATATGACGGTTGGCTGATTTAAACATTTCATCAGGTAATAAAAACATTTCAAGATTTAACTTAATACCCAACCGTTTACGCCATAATGCAAGCGAATAAAAAGCTTTTGAATTATTTCCATTAATAAAAACCGGAACAATGGTACGTTTGTATTTAACAGACTGTGTAATACAGCTTTTTTTCCAAGTTAAATCGCGTATACCTGACCGGGATGCTCTGGAAACTAGTCCTGCAGGAAATAATATTACAACACCGTCATGTTTAAAAGCTTGCTCCATTTCACGAACATGTTTAACCGATGATCTACCAAAAGAATTTACCGGCACAAAAACATTTCCAAAATTATGAATTGAAGTTAATAGGTCATTTACAAAAACCTGAACATCAGAACGAATTTTAGAAACTGCATCCAATAATGCCATACCATCCAAGCCCCCTAGAGGATGGTTAGCAACAATAGTAACTGGTCCTGTTTTAGGAATAGATTCCAATCCTACATGCCGGGTTTCAATTTTTAAACGGGCCAACACCTTACTGTTAAAGGCTAAGCCATTAAAGGCTTGTAATTCATTTATTGTTGCGTTTATTTCATCTTCATGAATTTTTTGTTTTATATAGCGAATGACACTGCAGGGCAAAATAGAAAACCAAAAAGGGGCTTTGGCCTTAAATAATTTTTCTATATCTATAAATTTAGTTGTCATGGCGCAATACGATGTTTATGATCTGTTATCAGATTGTCTATAGTCCATGGTAATTGCCTTTCAAAATTGAAAATACGGTGCTTGCAAGTGCTTATACTGCATATTTTACAAGAATCTGGTATGCAGGGATCGGCATGAATATTAAATTCAAGTTCTTGTTTGTGTAAATTAGAAATTTTTGATTCTAATGACGCTGTATTTTGGTGTACCTGATTTAACGTATAATACCAGGGCAAGGTCATGTGTGCATCAATATGTAAAACGGCTCCATGCTTTTGAATTCGTACATGATGTAAATCAATCCAATCGGACTCACGAATTGAATTTAGTAGTTTAATAACATTTTCTAGTTGTGAAATATCGGCTTTATCAAGCAAATGAAATATGGACTCGCGAACCAATTTAAATCCGGTCCAAATTATTAAGGCCCCTAAAATTATCGTTAAAATGGAGTCAATAATTACCCAAGAAGTAAATTGAATACATATCAAACCAATAACTAAACCTAAACTACTCCATGTATCGGTAAGCAAATGTGTGCCATCTGCCACCATGCTAGTGGATGACAAGGCCTTTCCGGTTTTTATTAAGCGCCGGGCCAAAATAAAATTAATAAATCCTGAAAATACCGTTAAAAAAATTCCGAAATGTAGTGCTTGTAACTGCGGAGGGTATAAAAAACCATGAATGGCTTTATAAATCATAAATAAACCTGCCAGCAAAATCATTCCACCTTCAAATGCGCTAGCAAAAAACTCTATTTTTCCATGACCGTAAGGATGGTTTTTATCTTTAGGTTGCGCCGCAAAATATAAACTCCATAGGGTAAAAGCACCTGCTAAAACATTAACAATTGATTCCAATGCATCTGTTAATATGGCATTTGAAGCGGTTAAAAAAAAGGCCAAAAACTTTATCCCCATAAGTAGTATTCCAATACCCAACACCCATTTCATGGTTGAAATCTTTGTTTCAATATGAATTTGCATGCTCACAATTTAGTAATAATATTGTATGATATGACCGATAACTCAAAACCAAAAGCCCCTAAAAGCTGGAAATTTGCATTTTTAGTATGGTGTTTTATTTATCCAGCAATAACAGTATTAAATTTGACATTAGGCCCGTATGTAGCAGCATTTCCTTTGGCTGTTAAAACGCTTATTATGAGTTTAATTTTAGTGCCCCTGATGGCATGGATGTATATTCCATTTATTAATAACCGGTTTTACCATTGGATGCGCCGTTAACATGAATCCCTCGTTATATTTTACCAGCGACTATTCGCAAAAACAATTTCACTGTCATGAACAAACACAGTTAAATTATTCAAAATCTGCTTTTGCAAATTTTATCAAGGCCAGGTATCCACAACTTAATGAAAATTCAAAAATTGCTTATACAGAGTTAAATCAAATTCGAATAGCGTATATTCAATCAACTCTAGAATCAGAATTTGGAACCTTAAATAAACTCGAACAATATGTGGTTTCCACATTGCATTCCAGCTCTCCCATACAAGTTCGTATTGAAGAAGAAAAAAAACCTACTTATGCACAAAAATTAGCAGACGGTGTAGCACGTTTTGGAGGTAGCTGGACCTTTATTATAAGTTTTGGAATATTTATAGCTATCTGGATTATTGCCAACGCATATTTATTTTTACGATTTGCATTTGATCCGTTTCCATTTATATTATTAAATCTGATTTTATCATGTATTGCTGCAATACAAGCTCCTATTATTATGATGAGTCAAAACCGTCAGGAAGAAAAAGACCGTGAACGTGCAAAACAAGATTATATGATAAATTTAAAAGCAGAACTTGAAATTAGACTCCTTCATGACAAAATAGATCATTTAATTATTAACCAACAACATGCACTTTTTGAAATCCAATCCATACAAATGGATATGATGAATGAAATTATTGAACACTTACATAAACCCACTACTTGATTTTTTTAAATCAATTTAAATGCTCAATATTTAATTTATAACGACTCTCGTAACAACGGTTGGCCTGCAAGCCCCCCGTATGAATTAATAATATTCGATCCGTTGATTTAAAATATCCGGAATTTGCAGCAAATTTAAATGCCCATAAAACCCGTGATGTATAATTATAATCCCATTTAAAATGATGTATTTGTTCATGATGTCTGGTATATGATATACGGTTTTCATCCCATTCCGAAAAGTGCTTTCCGGCAAAATCATGCGTCCATATAAAACTAGAATCAGGAAAATTAAAATTTTTATACCATTCTTTAAGATTTAAAATTTGCTTTGAAATATTAGTAAATCCTGATTGCATGGCTCGCACCGCGCTAATTGCTATAATTTGCTGCTTAGCATGCATAAGCTGGTGCAAGGCAAGGGCTGTGGTTCCTGTTCCTGCTGCACACATAATATGGGTGTAGGGCATCAAAAACGGCTTTAACACTTTAAATCCCGGTAAGCCTTGTGCTCCCATTGCTCCTGCTGGTACCCACAACCAGTTGGCATCCAAATCAGGTGTGGTTGAAAAAATATTATGTGGTTTTATCCATTGTACATCAGTTCCCCAATTTAAAATATCGTTTAATGTGGGTGTAAGTACTTTTGTATGCGAGTGAACAAATACTTTAGTTTTAAATCCAAATACAGTACCAGCTGCACTTAGGGCGTGTAAATGATTAGAACACGAACCTCCTGTACTGGCTAATCCTAAACCTTGCTCAAGCGCAGTATCTATAAAACCCTTTAACTTAAATATCTTATTTCCGGAAATAATATTATGTACTGCATCTAAGCGCAATACATCTGCCGAAATACCGTTTATAGCTTCAAGGCTATGAATGTTTAATTCGTTATGAATTGCCGACCACATTAGGGTACCAGAGATTGCTCTAGCCGTTTTATACAATTTTGAACTTGAGGGATATAAATACTTCCCGGATAGCGTTCTAAAAATGTATACGCTTTAGTACGCACGTCGGTGTTAGAATAGTGTAATTGTTCATATATGCAAATAATTTGCCACAAGGCATCGTCACCATACAAATCAAATGCATAATATAAATGTATTTGATTAAACATGTCTAATGCTTCCGTATAACGCTGTAATTTTAAATAAATCTGTGCTTTTTGAAACATCACGTCATCTGCAAGTGTATGAGAATTAAACTGACTGTTTACAGAATCATAAACAGCAAGCGCAACATCAAAGCGCCCTTGAACCGTATGCAGCATTGCTCTTGAAAAAACACGTAACGGGGCATCATTACTGTCAATAGCTAAGGCATCTCCTATTAAAAGACTTAGTGCAATAGCATCATTCGATATAAGTTTACTGGTTGCCCCTTTTAATATATCCGCTTGCGTTTTAGACCAATTAAATTCACCCTGATAAAAAGAAATTTGTGCATTTTTAAATTTGGCTTCCTGAGCAAGTGATTCGTATTTAAAGTCTTTTTCAACCTGTGCATTGTATAACTGAGCATCCCAAAGTAAATTATTCATAACATACCGGTCACTGAGTTTTAATTTATACTCCGCACGTTGCATCGGAGTTAATGCCGGCCATTGTATTATTTCAGATGCAATCGCAAGCGCCTTGTCGGGATTTAAATACCACCAAACATTACAGCGTAAATCTTCCAGTTTAACTTTATTAAGAATATCATGGCAATCCTGTTGCAGTTGAATAATTGTGGTATTTAACGAATCGGCTTGTGCCCATGTTAAATATTTACAGCGCTCTATAGGCGTAAGTTTGTATTCTAAAATCCGAAGCGATGCTTCTAAATAATACGGATTTAATTTACCCTTTTTTAAAAGTGCCGCATAGGCCAAAAACATGGTTTCTGTTTGATTTAATTCAGAGGCTGCATGTGCGATATTTAAAAAGCGAAAGCCGTTTTCCTGATAACGACGATCCAGCGTTTCGGCATGTTTTAAAGCCGCAGATAATTCTCCACGATGTAAATACAAAAACTGTAAAAATTCCTGAAAGGCCCTTTGGTCTGGATTACGCTGAACACGTTCGTAAACCTGTTCAATTAAAATTGGATTTTTAAATCCTCCATTATGATCATCATAACCTAGGCAAGTTTGAAATCTTTGGTAAATTTCAGGCCAAGGTATAATCTGTGATTCGGCTGCATCTAAATACCGTTTTACCATTGCTTCTATATCGCCTTTTTTATAGAGCAAGTCGGCTTCGTCTAAAATTAAAATATCCGTATGTTGGGCCTCGCGAATAGAGTTTAAAAATTTAATACCGGCATCATACATCATAAAATCGGAAAATACCAAGCACAGCTGATGAATTTTATCAGTATTATTTTGAAACCGTTTATACAGTTTTCGTTCAAGTGATTTTAATTTACGCCCGCTAATATTTTTAAAATTGTATAAACGCATTTGGTAGGCATAAGCGTAAATTTCATCAGGAAAATATTTTTGCATCTCAACACATACAGTTTCAAGTTCATCTAATTTTTTTAAATTCCATAGTACCTTTACATAGGATGAAAAGTAATATTCAGGCTGACTGTAAAATATTGGTTTTAAATACACGTAACAACTATCCCATTGTTCCTGATTGCAATACACCTCATGTACATTTGACGTTGATGTACCCATTACTATTTGTTGACCGTAGAATGGACAAACACATACAAACAAAATACTACAGGCTAGGGCCCTTAACATGGTTTTAGATTTTGAATTCCATTAAAACGGTTGATCCAGAATTCTTAAATTCTATATAATCTGAAAGTTGACGCATTAAAAAAATACCACGACCATGCGGCTTAATAAGTAAATCGGAGGGATCAGGTTCAAATTGGGTTAATTGCAAATCAAACCCCCCTCCCATGTCAGCTACTGTACAAATAACTTTAGTAGGTGTATATGAAAACACAAGCTTAACATGTTTAATAATATCATTTTGATTTCCATGTAAAATGCCATTTGTAACAGCTTCCGTTACGGCAATTAACATATTTCCATAAACGCCTTCATGTATACCGTATTCTTCCGAAAATTTAATTATAAAACGCTCAACCTCAGTTATTTGACTTAAATCTGAAACAATCTGAAGGTCCCGTTCAATCATGCTATTGCACTTTTAATTGTAATAAGCGTTGTTGGTAATAGGGTACCAAATCTATCGGTAACTCTAATATAGGTTCCCATTCTGATGCTTTTCTACGTTTATACTCTAAAAACGGTTTTAGGTTACGATTTTGTTCGGAATCTAAATATTGACTTTCCCTTTTAAAATCTTCATCCTGTTCGCGTTCAGCCTGTTCTTGTTCCAATAATCGCGTTACTATCTCTTGTTGACGTCGCAAAAGTTCCGGGCTAAGCTGTTTATGTACAAGCTCGCGTTCTGTTTGTTCCATCAATTGACTCAAATCTTGTCCGGCATTTCCAGAATGCTGCTTCATGCGCCTTAATGCTTCTTCAAGTTGCCTTCGGATAACCTCCTGCTGAGCAGCCATTCGGGCAAATTGCTCAGAACTTCCAACACCGCCCTGCCCCTGGCCTTTTTTAGAAGAGGGATCTTGTTGCTGGGAAGTGCCTTTTTGTCCGCCCTGCTGTTTACCCATTTGCTCTTTTAATTGACGCATTTGCTCATTTAACTGCTCTTGTAATTTTCGGGCTTGTCCTAATTGACCGGTAGATCCCGGATTTTTGCCTTTACTTTTACCAGGTTTTTTACAAGCACCGTTTTTAGAAGATTTACTTTGCATTTGTTGACGCATTTGTTGTTGCATGGCTTCTAAACTTCTTGAAGTAAAACCGTGATAGCGTTTAAATCTGTCATTGCACTTTGCATATACAGCCTGGCGTGATTAGGTTCGCGATCAACCAATTTTGTTACAGATTGTGAAATGTATTTTTGAATTCCGTTTAAATGTTTTCGAAGTTGTGGTGCAATTTGTGGCGCTTTTCGGCTTAACGCATATAAACTGTCAGATGCATTTTTAACCTCCCCTCGTAACTGACTTTGTAAACGTATTACCTCGTTATAGGAGGGCTGTGCCGGATTAAGCGTTTTAGATTGCTCCATTATTTTTTCTTGTCGAAATGAAGCTTGTAAAAGCGCGTCCATGATTTCACGAAGTTGTTGAATATTAATTTCCTGTTGGTTTTCATCAGCTGTACTTGCTGCTTCATCCATCGTTTTTTGCATTTCAGACATTTCATCAGCAGCCTGGTTTTGCTGTTGCGAGGCCCCTTTAGTATCGCCATGCTGCAAATCTTGTTGTGCCTGATTCATAGATTGTTTAATTGCGTGTTCTGATTTTGAAGTTTCGGGCACATCCATGGGTTGCGGAAGCATGTTGTTTTCGTCTTTTATACGATTAAGCTCTTTAAGTGCGTCCTGTATCTGATTTTGTATGTTTTGATGCTGTTGCTTTAATGTTTCCTTAGATTCAGGATTTGATTTTTGAGTTTGTTCTGCCAATGAACGTAGTTCTGATTCAAATTGTTTTAATTGGTCTCTAATATGTTCGTATTGTTGGTCAAGTTGTAAGGCTTTTAACTGATCGCGTTGAAGATCAAGCTCGTTTTGAAGCTCATCTTGTTTTAATTTTAACTCATCAAGTTTTTCAGCAACAGCCTCACGATTCTGTTGCTTCATCAATGCTTTAATCTCTTCAATCATTTTTTTCAACTCTGGAGTTAAAATCTGTTCTAATAATGTTTCAATTTCTTTTTGACGTTCTATTAATGTTTGGTCATCCGCTAACGAATTGCGCTCTGTTTGTTGCCTTTGTTGATCTTGAACCGATTTTACCTGCTGTTCAAGTTGATTAAATTGTTCTAAAATATTTTGTACACGTTTTTGATCTTGAGCGTCAAACTGTTGCTTTTGTGCCATTTCACGTTTAAGTGTTTCAATTTCACGTTTTATATTTTGCGCCTGTTGTATACCTTGGTTAAAGCTATTATCTGTTTGTTGCTGTATTTGACGCTCTTGCTTAAGTATGTCATTTATGGTGGGAATTACATATTCAAATGTATTAGACGTAACAGTTTTTGGACCGTTTACAGCATCGTTGTCTGAAACACTGAAATAATACTGAATTCGGGAGCCAGGCTTTAAATCATAGGTACTTAAATCTACGTGGTGATAAAACACGTGCTGACCTTTTGAAGCATTAAACGCAAGCTGCTGTGTTTTTAATTTAAAATCTGTTTTTGGATGTGCAGCGTACAAAACAGATAATTTCAAATCTGAAAACCCGTAATCATCGGTATATACTCCGTTTACATATATTTGACCGGGATGTAAACTATCCTGCTCTGATTCAACTGTTAATGCAGGGATTGATCTGCTAAAACCTGAACCTGCATATTTACAGAGTCTGCATGAACGCTTTTATAAAGTGCATTTAAACGTATGGCCATTGTAAAAGGGTTTAAAACATACTCTGAAAATGTAAAGTTGTGAGCGGCATCCGGTGTTATTTGCCTTAGAGATTGACCATTATAAACTTGACAATGGGATGTGTTTTCAATATTTATAAACCATTCCATTTGAGATCCCTGAGGAACTACTACTGAATTTGAATACTCCATATCGTATTGCGGTAAATGTGTATACCGCGGCGGTGATATGCGGATGTTTATAGTTTTAAATTGAGGCCGCGGTAATACCCGTAATACAAAAGATTCAGAACTGCGGTCGGCATACCGAAATCTAAACATTTTATTTTGTTGTACATCCGAAAAAATAAATTGAAAGGTGTCTGAGTTTAAACGCTGCATTCTATGAAAAACGCCATCTACATCAATGGTTAAATCCGAGGGCATAACAGCACCCTGCGTTTTAATTTGTAATAAAAAATTAGTATTATTTTGACATTCCAGCGGATTACTTAAAATTTGAATTCCAAACGGTAAAGGTTTTGGAAATTCACGATTGTAAAACACTATTTTTTTTGTACCTAACACATACACATCCGGCCACAACAAAAATGAAATTAAAAATAAAGTATAAAGCAATAATGAAATTTTAAGAAAATACCCGATTTTTTTAAATTCAATAGCCTTAGAAAAATCGTACCCTTCAAATGATTGTATACGCTGCTCTAATCCCTGCGAAACTAACACATTATTGGGTTGCATAAACAACATTTGTTCAAGTTGCAAGGTGTTTAACAAGCGATCGCTTATACCTTCAATATGGTTACCAATAATTTGAGAAGTTTTTTCAATGCTCATTTGCCGAGACTTTAACAAATAGGCAATTAACGGCATACCCATCCAATAAAAAAAACCCAAAAGTGTAATGCTTAAATTAGAAATCAACAGCGTAAGTCTCCAAACTGGTGAATCTAATCTGTAACCAATTAGGCTATAAACAGTAAATAATATTACAAGTACAATGCCAAACTTTAAAGTACCACGTAATAAACGCTCTAAAAATAATCGCTTACGAAATTGTACTATGTTATTTTGTAAATGTAAAAAAGACCTGTCGGAATGCATGTGTTGGCATGTTAATATTACGAGATTTAACGCTTATATGTACAAACCGAATCCTTAAAAATATTAAAAATATGCTGGGGACCAATATATAGATGTTGTGCCTTTTGGGGAAGTGAAACCGAATCCAATACGGCCGTAGTAAACACATACCGAAATTGGTATGTGTCAGTAGTGGATATTATATCCTGTGCCCCTATGGTTATGTAATCAACATTTGGAAAGGAGATTTGCTGTTTTAATGCACCGAACTGATCAAAGACCCAAATACCCAAATTTTTAAAAAGGACATACAAAAAAGAATTGTATTCACTCATAACTAGAGGCTCAAAATAATGCCTATGATACTGGGCTAAATTTCCAGTTTTTACCATACAATTACCAAATTTGTTAAGCTTTAGCAGTTCGGCATTTGCCTGATTATAAATCCAAATACCTTGCAGTTGACTGGAACATACCAGTTCAACTTGAGGATACCCTAATTCATCTAGCCGTAATGCTTCTGCTTTTTGTACCAACAAATTATCTAAAAATAATACGGTTTGATAGGCCTTAAAATATAGTACTGTAGACATTGGATTTTGTATATCCATTTGGGTTAAGGCACCATACTTTAACGTAGAAAAAAACTGCTGACGAGGCATTTGAGCGCCTCCTTTAATAAGTTTATTTTGAGTATAACAATACCAGTTTTGTAAATGATCTTCACGGATTAAATCAACGGTACCCTTTACAATACATTGTGACCTGAGTTGCATTAGAATTAAACTGCAAAAAACAAATACAATACTACTTACTTGCATGTGGATATATTAAGCAATTCCTCGGCCATGGTTCGGGTATTTGAAAGACGCGGTACTTTATGCTGTCCGCCAAGTTTATGCTTTGATTTTAACCATTTTAAAAAGGTATTTTCAGATAGTATTTGAAGTTTTGGAAAACTTAATACAAAATCATTATATCGTTTGGCCTCGTAATCGCTGTTGTTTGATTTTAAAAATTGATCTACTAAACTCATAAAGTAAGATGGATGTTCGGGCACTTTGTCAAATTCAATTAACCATTCATGTGCACCAGAGTGTTGGGACATGTATATGGGAGCTACTGTATATTCACGCATGCGACTATGGGTTTTTTGACAAGCATATGCCATGGCTTCATCTGTATTATGAATCATAAGCTCTTCACCAAATACATTTAAATATTGTTTTGTTCTGCCACTTATAATAATTCTATAAGGATGCAAAGATGTGAAACGCACAATATCTCCAATTTGGTATCGCCACAAACCTGCATTGGTTGTAATTATTAATGCATAATCGGTATGTAATTTAACACCCGACAATGGCACAACCGGCGATACCTTGGTACTATGATGCCCCATTACCTCCTGAAATTCATAAAATATGCCATAATCAAGCATTAAAAGCATATCGTTTGCATCCCGTTGGTCTTGTATACCAAAAAAACCTTCAGAGGCATTATAAACTTGTAAGTACCGTAATGGTTTTAAACCATTAATACGATCAAAATGTTCACGGTACGGCGTAAACCCAACGCCGCCATGAAAATAAACTTCTAAATCTGGCCAAACCTCACATAATTCTTTAGATTGCCGTACTTCTAAAACACGATTTAATAAAACCAACATCCAACTGGGAACACCGGCCAAACTGGTTACATTCTCACGACACATTTGCTGCGCCATGTGTTCAAGTTTTTCAGACCATTCATCCATTAAAGCAATAGATCGGTCCGGTGCTCTAAAATATTCGGCCCAAAAAGGTAAATGCTGAATTATAATAGCACTTACATCACCTTGTAAACTGGTAAAAGTACCACTGCGATGTGATTTTAAAGAGCCTCCCAATGCTAAATTTTTACCCGTAAACAATTTAGTTTCAGGATAATTTGAGCAATATAACGTTACCATATCCATGCCCGCTTTATAATGGCAATTTTCTAAGCTTTCAGAGCTTACAGGTAAAAATTTACTTTTATCGGTAGTTCCACTACTTTTGGCAAACCATTGAATTTCTCCAGGCCACAATAAATTTTGAGACCCCTGTTGCATAAGCGTAATATATGGCTTTAACTGTTCGTAATCCTGTAATGGAATTTGTGCACTAAACTGATCGTAATTGGTAATATGCTCCATATTAAACAACCTGCCAAATTCAGTTTTTGAACCCTCACGAAGCAATTGTTGCAACCATTCTTGCTGAACATCAAAAGGGTATTTAATAAATAATTCAATTTGGTGCATACGTTTTTTCATTAACCAACTTGCTATTGAATTAAGTATGCTCATGTTCTATTAAAAAAATTGAATATTTGTTGTGTATCGAGTGCATTTAAACATTGTGCTGATGATAATAAGGTTTTTTGAGCCATACATACCCCATAAAACATATCATCTATTCCTGCACATGAATGTGCATCGGGATTAAGTGCAATCCAAACCCCCTGCTCTAAGGCATAATCAATCCAACGCCAGTCTATATCTAACCGGTAGGGATTTGAATTAAGTTCAATAGCAACATTGTGTTGTGCACAGGCTTGAATAATTTTAGGAACATTGACCGGATATCCCGAACGGTTTAAAAGCAAACGACCGGTTAAATGACCTAAAATTCGAGTTGACGGATGTTCTATGGCTTTAATTAAACGGCTGGTAGCCTTGGCTTCATCCATTTGTAAGCCGCTATGTACCGATGCTATAACAAAATCAAAGCTGTTTAAAATATCGTCGTCATAATCTAATGAACCATCTGCACGAATATCAGATTCAATTCCCTTAAACACAAAACAATCCGGATGCTTTGTATTCCACATTTCAATTTCGCGCCATTGATCATACAGACGATTAAGTGTTAAACCATTTGCATAAAATGCCGATTGGGAATGGTCTGTAATGCCTAAATACGAATAGCCTTTATTTATAGCATATTGTGCCATTTCTTCAATACTGTTTGCGCCATCGCTGTAAGTTGTATGTACATGTAAAACACCTTTGAGTTGATTGCTGTCAAGCGTTTGAGATGCATACCGTGCCAAATCTTGTTTTTGTTTAACAGCATCTCGTCGTGTCGGCGGCACATAGGCACAATCCAGCAGGGCATGAAGTGTTATTTCATCAGCTTTGAGGTGTTGATGTAAATGCAGTTCTAAAACATCAAGGTACAATTCCGGACCGATGGTTTTTAAAAGGTTATAGCCCCAATCGTCTGCATTAGATACAACTACCTTAACAGGAACCGTTAGCGGTATGGTGCTAATTGCATTTTGAAATACAAGTTCGTCTGAAACCAAATACTCAATACAATCTATCACTTCTAAATGCCTGGCAAAACTACCCGTAACGGCATACTTAAAATGCGGAATGGATTTAAGTATCGTATCAATACATACATGCTGCTTATAGGCTTCTGAAAATAAATACTTATTATTATTTTGTTTTAAAAAATGTAGTTGTTCTAAAATTTGTGTTTGTGTTTTAATGCCAAATCCTTTAAGTGCTGAAAGTTTTAAATCTTTACAGGCCTGTTCTAAAGCAACTACATCCTCTATGCCTAAGTCATCGTATATCAAGCGCCATTTACGAGGACCTACACCTTTAATTTTAAAAAAATTAAGTATTCCTGATGGTATTTCGTTTTTAGCGTGTTCTAATTCTGTAAATACGCCTTGTTGTAAGGCATTTTTAATCCATATTCGGGCCTGATCTGAAAATAAGTGGTCATAGGTGCCCGCTAACACAGCATCTGTACTTAACGGTTTTAGCGTTAATGCAATTTTTTGTAATGCTTTAACTTTAAAAACAGAGGCTTTTTGCCAGTCGCGAATTGCAGCCAAAAGGGCAATAGCTTTGGATAATTCTCGGGTATTCATCCCCTTTGTAATAATTCTATTAATTTAAAATCAATGGGAGTAGTGATTTTTAAATTTTCTACATTACCCTCAACTAAATAAATGAAATGACCGGCATTTTCAAAAACAGTGGCATCATCTGTAAACTGCGTTAATGTTGTAATATGATAGGCATTCAGTATTTCTGTTCGGCTAAAACATTGCGGTGTTTGTATACGCTTGTATTCATTACGATTTACAGAACTATTTGCATTGTTATTAATTTTACGAAGACTGTCGGCTACTTCAATACAGGGTACGGCATTACCTAATTTTAAGCAGGTAGTTAAACACCGGGTTATTGTAGCTGCACTTACCATGGGACGCGCCGCATCGTGTATAGCAACATGCGTATAGGTTTCGGGAACTGCTTTTAATCCGCGAATAACTGATTCGGCGCGGCTTGCTCCTCCGGTAATAATATGAATTTTAATATGACTTAATTGGTGGTTTCGTAAGGCATCGTATAGCCAGCTTTTGTAATTTTCATGTACGGAAATAACAAATTCAAAGTTTGAATCTACATTTAAAAATGCACGCATTGTACGAATGATCACCGGTTCGCCATTTAAATTTAAAAACTGTTTGGGAATATCGGTTTTCATACGAGAACCGGAACCACCCGCAACAATTAAAATGCAAAATTTAGAATTCATAGGATGTCTAAAACTACCGGACAGTGATCACTATGTACATCTTGATCCCACATATCTGCAGATTTAATTCGATGTTTAAGTGTATTGGAAACCATGTGGTAATCAATACGCCAGCCTAAATTTTTTTGACGTGCTTGCGCACGGTAACTCCACCATGAATAGCGATGCGGATTTGCATTTACATACCGAAAGGCATCGGTATATCCCAATGCTAAAAACCGATCCAACCACTGCCGTTCTTCGGGTAAAAAACCACTCGACTGCGCATTTGAAATTGGATTATGAATATCTATAGGTTTATGACAAATATTAAAATCCCCAGAAATGATTATATCTGAATCTTTAAATGTTTGGATGTAGCTGGCAAAATCATCAAGCCATTTCATTTTAAAGGCCTGTCGTTCGTCACCACTACTTCCACTGGGGTGATAAACACTCATTACCGAAAACTCATTAAAATCGGCACGAATAATACGCCCTTCAAAATCATACGCATCGATCCCACAGCCGTAGGTTACCGCATTGGGTTTTTGTTTACTAAACAAAGCCACTCCGCTATAGCCTTTTTTTTGAGCAGGATACCAATAGTGGTGGTATCCTAATTCCTCCAGCTCAAACGTGCCAATTTGATCGGGCAAGGCTTTAATTTCCTGTAAGCATAACACATCAATTTGACGTTCTTGTAACCATTTCCAAAAGCCTTTGGATATGGCTGAACGTAATCCGTTTACATTGTATGTTACTATTCGCATTACAGTTTTAATATTTTGCCTGAAAGATACTGATTTTCATTTTTGTAAATATGAATTTGAAAAACACCTTGATCTGAAAAATCTAAATCTAATTCTTTGTAAGCCAATTTACCCGCTTGCATTACTTTGCCTGTGTTATCAGTTATAGTGTATGTGTATATATTGGATGCGTCTGTATCCATATCTATACAAATGCGGTGCAATGCAGGTTGTGGATAAATGAGTAATTGCGAAACTTTATGCGTTTGAATATTTAAACAGGATTGAACCTGAATTACGACAGAAGCCGAATGCGTACAACCAAAAATATTTTGTCCAATAACACTATAAACAGAACTTGAAAGTGGACTTAAGGTTTGGGTGTTTCCAACAAAACCATTAGACCAGGTATAACTTACAGCTCCGCCAGCCAAAACAGCACATGACTCTTTAATACAGATTAAAGAACGGCTGGCTTGCGCCATTACCGTTGGACTTGGCTGAACTATAAGTGTACTAATAGCTGATGAACTACAAGATGAAGATCCGGTACCCGTAACCGTATATTGATACGTTCCTGTAAAACTAGGATTTACTATTGCAAAGGGACTCGAAAACGTATAGGATGTTGCGCCCGATGGATTTAAATTGAACTGTTGTCCCAAACAAATAGAACCACTGCTAACGCTAATACTTGGGCTTGGTAACACCTGAACATTTGCCGTAGGTGGTAAAGTTGTTGTGCAACCGTTGCTGGACGTGCCATAAACGGAATATACAGCGGACCCCAATGGTATAAATGAAACCGGAGAGTTGCCACTTATATTTACAGGCAAAACGGTATACCCTAAAACAGATCCCGACATGGATAAGGTTAGTAATTGCCCTGCACAAACAACTGGCGGACTTACACCTAAAATGGAAATTAGGGGTTGTGGCAACACCGTAACTGAAAGTGTTTGCGTGGCTGAATTTCCACATGTATAATTTGTACTAACTGAAAGCTGTCCGCTAACCCCAGCCGTTGTTGTAATAACATTAGAGTTTCCACTAACCCCCCATCCGCCACCAGGTAATGACCAAGAGTAAGATAGTGCACCCGGCATTAACGTACATGAATACGTATGCACTTGTCCATTGCATACCATTGTATTTCCCAAAATAGAAACCGGTGCTGTGCCTAAAATTTGTTTTTGCCATTTATGTGAAGAATTACTTGCCGTCCATAAACTTAAATTACGTCCTGAAACCGATAGACCCGAACTGCCATTTCCATTTTCAATACCTTCGCTATGCGTTAACCATCCATTATTTAAGGCATTTCCTATATGAACCTCAATACTGTTGTCTAATTCATTTAAAACGATTTGCCCCGAATTTGAACCGCCATAACTCCAAAGGGGTATATTTGTGTACGTAACAATAAATTTCTGATTGGGGCTATTTCCAATAGTAGTATAGGTTATTAATCCGCCTGCTGTGGGATCTAAATCATTCCAGTTAAAGGCTATAACGGCGTTAGGTTGTGCCGGATCTGGTAATTGCTGTGCGTAGGGACTTAATGATGTTGTAAATGGTAAACCTGAAAAAGTAATAAATCCGTTAGAACATACTTTAACTGTATTGTAATTTTGGCAATAAAAATTAAAATTAAATCCAATAGGAATGGCAGCAGAGGTATCATCATCGCCTAAATACACGTAATTCCCTGTGTTGGGATATACCGAATATACAATGGAACTGAGGTTATAAACGGAACAAGATTGAACACATTGAGATTTTAAAAGATAGATAAAAAAAAACCAATATGAAACAAACCAATACCTTAAATTTAATTTCCATTATTATTAATAAATGTACGTTTTTTCTGTACTTTTAAAAAAAAATACCTTATGAAAAATCTAATAAAAACCTGCATTTTAATATCTGCTTTACTTTTTAATTCCTGTATTGGCGAACAAGGACCACAAGGGCCTGCCGGAAAAGACGGCAATGCGAACGTACAATCATCCTCACTTACCACATCCAGCTGGTCCTATTTATCACCCGATTGGTATATTAATTTTACATATCCTGCCATTACACAAGATATTTTAGATAAGGGAGCCGTTTTAGTATATGTACAATCCGGATCGAATTATTTTCAACTTCCCTACACTTTTTATCCTTCAAGTACATATTCCAGAACTTATACATTTAAACATTATTTAGGTGGACTAAGTGTTTATGTTACAGACTCAGATCTAACACAGCCCGCAAATCCCGGATTACTAACATTTAAGGTAGTTGTTATAGCTTCAAGTGCTTTAGCTAAACATCCAAATGTTGATTTAAACAACTATAATGAGGTTAAAAAAACATTTGAACTAAATTAATTTTTTAAAAGACCTCTTTTTAGTTTTTATTTATGTAGTAGTATCAGATTAACA
>RFNG01000071.1 GCA_009927275.1 Sphingobacteriia bacterium
GTGCGGCAGACGCTCAGCATTTAGCCGCAGAACTCAGCGGAAGGTATTATACCGACCGGCCACCTTTAAATTCAGAAGCTTTACATGTTAACACGAGTTACTTAACTGCCGTAGCCAACGACTACGGTTACTCAAAAGTTTACAGCCGATTAATAGAGGCTTTTGGACATACCGGCGATATCCTTATAGGATTAAGTACAAGTGGTAATAGCAGTAATGTGGTAGAGGCCTTTAAAACAGCCCGACATAAAAAACTTTGTACCATTGCATTTACTGGAGCCGGAGGGGGCGCATTACATTCGCTTTCTGATTTTTGTATTTGTATTCCCAGCACCGACACGCCTCGAATTCAAGAATGCCATATGTTAATTGGACATAGTTTATGTGAATTTGTTGAACAACAGTTATTTCCCGCCTAAATATGATACCGGTATTGGTATTGGCCGGAGGTTTAGGAACACGACTGCAAAACGAAGTTAAGGATGTTCCAAAGCCCATGGCTCCTATTCAGGGAATTCCTTTTTTACATTACGTAATTAAGCACATCGAAACGCATTATTCGAGTAAAATTTATTTTTCACTGGGTTATAAAGGCGAACTTATTAAACAGTATTTTACACGGCTTAATTGCAAAAACTATACTTTTTATAATGAACCGGAAGCGCTTGGTACGGGTGGTGCAATAAAGTTTTGCTGGCAAAATATTCCTGAAGAACAGCTCTTGGTTTTAAATGGAGATACATTTGCACCTTTTGATGCTGAATTGTTTATTCAACATTGTAAAACACACAATTTAACTTCAGCCCTACTATTAAGGCACGTAGAAAACTGTAGTCGATACGGCAGCGTTGCGTTTAACGCGCAATTTAAAATAACCCGTTTTATAGAAAAACACAATGATATACAGGCAGGCTGGATAAATGCAGGTGTATACCTGTTAAATAAAACAGATTTTTTTAAGCGCTGTGCCGCTTTGCATACCTTTTCTATAGAGCGGCAGTATTTAGCCGATCATCCGCAATTGGGCGCATATCCAAGTATGGGTTATTTTATTGATATTGGAATACCGGAGGACTTTAAAAAAGCGCAACATGAACTATCAAAATACAAACCCTAAACACTATACAACTTTATTTTTAGATCGGGATGGTGTAATAAACCGAAAACTTGATAACGATTATATAAAATCTTGGAATGCTTTTGAGTTTGAAACGGGCGCATTAGATGCGCTTAAAACACTTCGCAAGCAATTTAAACGCATATGTATTGTAACCAATCAGCAAGGCGTTGCTAAAGGACTTATGACTGAATCCCAATTAATGGATATTCACCGTGAATTGCACGCCACATTAAAAGCCCATTATGCTGCCCCCGATGCAATTTACTACGCCACAGAATTGCAAAGTGATACAATGCAATTTCGAAAACCTGCTCCCGGCATGGCGTATTCTGCATTACATGATTTTCCTGAAATTGACTTTAAAACCAGTATAATGATAGGCGACAGTGACAGTGATATGATTTTTGGACATCAATTAGGAATGTTATGTATAAGTGTTGGTAAAAAAAAATTACACCATGCCCAATACCATTTCAGTTCGCTTTTTGAATTTAGCCAAAATTGGATATTATGAAAATTTCAATTATTACGGTTTGTTTAAATGCTGAAGCTACCATTACCACATGTATAAATTCCGTTTTAGAACAAACCTATACAAACATAGAATATATTATAATTGATGGTGGATCTACCGATAATACCCTGCACATAATTAAATCCTATTCCAATCAAATTAGTTTTTTTAGTTCAGAGCCCGATAAAGGCCTGTACGATGCCTTAAATAAAGGCATTTTAAAAAGCACTGGTGAAATTATTGCCTTTTTACATGCTGATGATGTATATGCTAATTCAGAAGTAATTGAAAACTATATACATGCATTTAAAACTTACAATACAGATGGTGTATATGCTAATATTTGTTACACGCACCAGTATAATCTTAAGCAAATCACTCGGGTTTGGAAAAGCGGAAACTACAAACCTAATGCATTTACCTGGGGTTGGATGCCCCCCCATCCCAGTTTATTATTACGCAAATCGTGCTATATGCAATTAGGATTGTTCAGAACGGATATGAGTATTTCAGCAGATTATGAACTTATGCTGCGCTTTATACATGTGCATAACATAACGCTTTATTACTTAAACCAAAATGTTATTTTAATGCGGCAAGGTGGCAAAAGCAATACTGGTTTTAAGGCGCGAATAAATGCGCACCGGCAAGATTATTTAGCATGGACCTATAACCGCATAAAACCCAAATGGTATACATTAATTTTAAAACCTATTAATAAAATTAAACAGTTTTTTTAGCCTTCATCTATATGCGCAGGCTAGATAGTTGATTGCAACATGTCAGACAACTCCATTTCGTTTATAATTTTTACTTGCAAAGCAGTTGCCTTTTTAATTTTTTCAGGACCGGGATCAGCACCCGCAACAAGCGCTGTAGTTTTTTTGCTTACCGAGGAACTTACATGTGCGCCGTGCTGTTCTAAAAGGGTTTTAAGTGCCTCTCGTGAAAGGTTTTTAAAAGTACCTGTTATTACAAAATGACACCCTGAAAATACCTGGTTTAGTGTACGGTGCACATGCGTCATTTGAAATTGAAGTCCACGGGCCTGTAAACGTTCAATAACATTTAAGTGTTGTGGATTGTTAAGGTACATGTAAATGCTATCGGCAATGGTTTTTCCAATTTCTGAAATTTGTTGCAGCTCATCTTTATTTTTTTTACATAGTTCTTGCATAGAGCCTGTTGCACGTGCCAGTGCCTGAGCGGTTCGTTCACCAACATGTCGAATTCCCAGCGCATACAAAACTTGTTCAAAGGTTCGTGATTTACTTTCCGATATAGCATGTAAAATATTATCTGCTGATTTTTCGGCAAATCGATCAAGGGTTAATAAATCGGCTTTAGTTAAATCGTAGAGATCCGCTACGGTGTGCACTAATTGCTTTTGCACCAGTTGAACTATGGTTTCTGTACCCAAAGATTCAATATTCATGGCTTTACGTGAAACAAAGTGCTCTATGCGTCCGCATATTTGCGGAAAACAGTTTTCGGAATTAGGACAATAGTGCTGTGCTTCATCCTCGTGGCGTATAAGCAATGTTTGGCATTCAGGACAATGTTCGGGATAGCGAATTTTAAGTGCTTCCGATGTTCGTAAACGTTCATCAACAGCAGTAATTTTTGGAATAATTTCACCACCCTTTTCAATTTGAACATAATCACCGTAATGCAAATTGAGTTTTTCAATAATATCTGCGTTGTGTAAGCTGGCCCGTTTTACCGTTGTGCCACTAAGCTGTACAGGCTCAAGAATGGCCACTGGTGTAACTGCACCTGTTCGGCCAACTTGAAATCCAACATCGAGCAATTGGGTAAAAACCTGCTCAGCCTGAAATTTATAGGCAATAGCCCAGCGGGGTGATTTTAAAGTAGCTCCCAATTGGTCTTGGTATTCAATATGATTTACTTTAATAACCAAACCATCGGTGGCATAATTTAACTGATGCCGCAATGTGTTCCATTGATTTATAAAAGCCATTAAATCGGTTATACGATTGAATTTGGCTGTATGCTCAGAAACTTTAAATCCCCAAGATTTGGCCTGTTGAAGCGCCTGCCAATGAGATGTAAATGGCTTGGTGTTGGTACGTGCATCGTAAATAAACGCATCTAATTTACGTTGGGCCACCTCAGAACTATCCTGTAATTTGATACTTCCGCTTGCAGCATTTCTAGGATTTGCAAAGACTTGTTCGCCCAATGCGGTGCGCAGCTGATTTAAACGGTTAAACTGCGTGTAATTCATAATTATTTCACCACGAACCTCTAAATAATCGGGGAAATCGCCCTGTAAACGTAATGGAATTGACGCAATGGTTTTAACATTTGCACTAACATCATCACCCGAAATGCCATCGCCACGTGTTAAGGCTTGTTTAAAAGTGCCCTGTTCATAATGAATTGAAATTGATAATCCATCAAATTTTAATTCAGCGGTATATTCTATCTCATCATCTGCACTTCGGCCTAATTGTGTTTTAACCCTGCGGTCAAAATCCATAATATCTTCTGTATTGTAAGAATTGGCTAGTGATAACATTGGATGGCGATGTGCCACCGAAATAAAATTACGGGTTACTGTACCACCAACACGTTGTGAGGGTGAATCGGCGGTTTTAAATTCAGGGTATTGTGTTTCGAGGCGCATGAGCTCTTGCAACAACGCATCGAATTGCTGATCGCTGATGAGCGGTTGATCTAGCTGGTAATAATGGTAATTATAATTGTTTAAAGCACCAACCAGTTCTTGTATTCGTATTTTGGCATCTTCACGGTCATGTATCAAGGCGTATAAGCGTACATAATTTTTCAATACCTGCAACATCGGTGGCGTCAAACGCATGCGTTTCTGTACTGTCAATATCTAATACCGCACAAATACAATTTTGTGAATTGTAAATGGGTATAACCAATTCACTTTGCGAAAATGAAGAACAGGCAATATGCCCCTGAAATTGATTAACATCAGGCACATTTATGGTGCGCGCTTCTTTCCAGGCCGTACCACAAACGCCTTTACCAAATGCAATGCGCGAACATGCGGGCGGCCCCTGATAAGGGCCCAATAATAATTCATGCTTAGATACCCTATAAAATCCTGTCCAATGCCAGGTATTGCTAAAATGTAATAATGCAGCTGTTTGCGCCATTATAATTACAGCATCGTGCTCGTGTGCAATGAGTGCCTGTAGTTGAATAAAAAGCGCATCATAGTAGTGCGATTTTGAGGGGTAGGATGCTGCCGTTATTTGTGATATAGAGGTCATAATAGGAGTTGCATGCCATCTACTGCAGGTTCTACATTTTCAGGCAATTGATTTAACAGCGATGCATGCGTACCCAGTTGATGCGAAATATGTGTTAAATACGTGTATTTTGGATTCATGCGTTTAATAATATGTAAAGCCTCGTGTAAGGTAAAATGTGAATTGTGTGTCTCATGACGTAATGCATTTATAACCAAAATTTTTACATCTGTTAAATCGCTCCAAGTTGTTTCAGGAATATGATTGGCATCCGTTATGTAAACAAAATCACTTATACGAAACCCCCACACTGGTAAGTGCGCATGAAATACCTGTAATGGTTTAAATTTTAAGGTATTAATTTGAAATTCATCGCCCGTTATGGGCATTAATTGTAAACGAGGCAAACCAGGATAATCGGGAGATTCAAATACATATGCAAATTCACGCTGTAATGCCAAGTGAACACGTTGATCTGCGTAAACCGGCATGGCCTTACCTGAAAAAAAATTATAGGCACGCACATCGTCTAAGCCTGCAATATGATCTTTATGTTCATGTGTCAATACAATGGCATCGAGTTTTTTTTGCTGTACCCGAAGCATTTGCTGTCTAAAATCTGGTCCCGTATCAATACACACTGAAGTAATCAAATCTTCAATTAGAATAGAACTGCGTAAGCGTTGATCGCGATAATCGGAACTTTTACAAACAATACAGCTGCACGATATCACCGGCACCCCTTGGGATGTTCCTGTACCATTAAATGTAATTTTTAAACGCATCAATCACCCTCTGAAACTGGAACTTGTAAATTTCGTTGTTCGTTAAAACGCATAGTAACAGGAATTCCACCGTTTACTATATAGGGCGGAGGTACACTATAATCCATTCCTGAGGCCCATAAATAATATTGTCCGGGGTAAACTGCTATTTGTACTTTTCCATCTTCATTGCAGGTAAATGCAGCGTCGTAATTCAAAGTGTCGGATCCTGGAAAATTACTTGCATTGCATTTAATAAATACCCGGGCCTTTGAAATAGACTTTCCATGATGACTGATTTGAAGTTGCATGCTGGCGCTTCCTCCTAATTTGTTTTTTTTACAGGCATTTAAAAACTAAAAGCATAGATGCAATTAAAATGAATTTAAAGCTCATGGTTGTAACTGGGGGTCAGAAAATCGGCGGTCATAAATCATGGTGTAATCCGTTAGTGTGTTTAAAAACAGCTTTAAATCAGAAATTTGCCCTTCAGATAACGTTATCGCACCCTTTAACAGCGGATCAAGATTTTCATGATTAAAATTACCTCTGCGGTAATGCTCTATACATTGGTCTAAAGTAGTAAACCTGCCATCGTGCATGTACGGATAGGTAAGCGCCACATTACGTAAACTAGGGGTTTTAAATTTCCATTTATCTTTAGACAAGCCCGTAACATGTGAACGGCCAGAGTCTAAAAGCATTGGTAGTGGGGCTAAACCGTTACTACGATATTCAAAGTCCGAAAATAATGGCTCGCGGTGACAGGCATTACAATGCTGAATAAACACGTCATACCCCCGTTGCTCTGCAGCTGTAAAATGGATACCGTTTGTATTGTTTTTTACAGCATCATACTTTGAGTGCTGGGCATATATTAATCCCATAAACTGGGTCATGGCCCACAACATGCGCTGCGATGTTAGTGTGTCAGAGTTATAAGCTGCACGTGTAAGTGTTTTATACTTTGGCAATGCGTTTAATTTTTCTAAAACACGGGTTAAATTTTCATCCATTTCAATGGGATTTGCGATGGGTGCTAAGGGTTGTTTTTCTATATGATTTATTGCGCCATCGTGCATAAACTCGGTATGCCAAGCCAAATTAAACAGTCCAGGTGCATTTCGTGTACCAACACGGTTATCAACTCCGTGGCTAAATGCATGGTCGGTTTGAGCAAAAGCATAGTTTTGAATGTGACAACCCGCGCAGGATATCGAATTATCGCGACTCAAACGTGTTTCATAAAATAATGCACGTCCAAGTTCAAAGCGGTCTTTTGAAATTTGATTTTCTGTAAATCGGTATTTTGGAAGGGGCCAATTTTCAGGCAAAAACTCAAAGGGTGTATCATTAACTGGATTTTTAACAGGTGCATCCACAGAACAGGAAACTAACACCATAGTAGCAAAAAAATATAATACGAACTTATAGAACATAACTACTGTATACTACGAAGTGTAATAAGTTGCGTGAAATTTGAAGAAAACTGTGCTGCTTTTAAACCGATAGATAAAATGCTACCTTGTTCTGAAATTTTAATTTTATTTACACCGTTAAATAATTGTTTTACATCAAGCTTAAGGTTTATTTTTTTATGTGTACCCGAAGAAATAGCCAAAGGACTATTAAAGGGTATAGTTATGGTTTTTTGGGTTTTATTAGAACCTGAAAAGCCTCCAATATGATATTCAACAAACTGATTAAAATTTTTGGACTGTGGCGAATTTCCCTCCAATTTTAAAAATATGTAGCCTGTAGTCCAGCTCCAAAACATATCACTGGCATATGCCGGATCTAAATCACCTAACTGAACGCCCGAACAGTTTCGAGCACTGTCAATACCAATAGTTAACTGGAGCGCTTGATAGGTTTGAAACTCTGAAGTGGTCCAAACAAAATTGTGAGTGTTGGGTTGATGTGTACGAATTAAATGATAACTATTGGATTCTGAAATGGTTGCGTTTGTACCCACCAACCGAATGTTGCTTATAAAAACATTAAATTTAGAAACCTTGAGCGTATCGCCCTGATCTAAGGAATAATTGGTATTATACAACAAGGTATCACTGCCCATGCAAGGTAGCACTGAAAATTGCAATTGAGCGGGTTCAGGCTGAGGAACAGGTTTAGGCTTTGTATCCTCCGGCTTGCATGACAAAAAAATCAATACACTTATTGGTAACAGGATTTTAAACATTAATCTAAATTACGCAATTCTATTTATTTTTTTTAGGGTTTACTCGAGGGGGCATCCAGATGGTTTTATGATTGGGCAGTTGCAGTTCAGTATCGTACTCCGATTTAAAGCGTATATTTTTAAATTCCAAAAACACATTGTTTTTATGTCGGTTTAAAAAGTACTGTGCGGGTTCAGAAAGTAAGGCATTATAACATATAAACGTAGTATCGTTACCATTGTTTAAAAACTGAAGTTCGTAACTTAAAATAGCGGCATCATTTCGAATATTTCCAAACTGGTCTATAATTTCAAGTTTCAATTGCGCATAATCAAAATAGACCTTTCGCATGTCGGTAGATGCTTTTACAGAAATGGTCTTTTGCTGAGAAAAACCATAAAACGTACCAAATATTAAAATAATAAAAAAAACACGGTTCATGGCTTAGTTATATGATAATGTTGCAAGGGCATTATTTTTACATTTTGAAAATAGTGGTGCAAAATGGTTTTATAATTTAGGCCTTGTTTTGCCATGCACATAGCACCCTCTTGACTTAATCCCACACCATGTCCAAACCCCCTGCCGTAAAATAATAAATCGTCATTACCAAGGGGCATAATAGAAAAAAAGGCAGATTTGAGTTTAAAATCCGTTCGGATTCGTTTTGAGGAGATGGGTGTATTATTAACTATAAAATCACTTTGTCGTGTAGGCATTTTTAAATTATTTACAATTTGGTAAATGTCCGCACTAAAAACTATACCATAAACTGATTTTAAATATTGATACCAGTCGTTTTTCTTTATTTTTTTTTGCCAATTAGAATTGGGCATGTGCATGCTAAAAGAATCTGAAACTGCTTTTAAATAGGATGTTTTTCCGCCCCACACCCATTCTGAATTTGCTGTTTGCCCCCCGCTGTTACTATGAAAGGCTGCCACAATCAACTGATCCGAAGAATCTACGATTATTTGACCCTGTGTATATGCTACAGCCTTGTTTACCAGCCCATTTCGCGGTTTTCCATGGTATACCTGGCAATGCTCTTGATCGCAAAGTTGAAAATTTTGACGCTTGTGTTTAAACCAATGCCGTAATAAATAGGTTCTGGCCAATACCGATTGAACTTTATAAAATTCATAGTGACAACGCCGTCCACCTTCTGCTTCCGTAACACCAGAAATATAAGACTCCATAGGAATTACATTTATTAGTTGAAGCGAATCAATTAAAACACTACACTTTATATAACCATCGTAAAATCTATATTTTTTACCAAATTCATTTAAGCAAAGCGCCAGTGCACTATCCGATTTAAATTGCGCCTGTTGCACAATCAGCGTACCTTGCAACGTTGAAATTTTAAACTTGTTTGGATTTATAAAACTGCATTGTACAGAATCCAAAACACTTACATACTCCGAATCTGCAAATACATGTATGGTAGATTTAGATTTTATATAAAATGAATGTATTTTTTTAGTACTGTGAATACGAATGTTAACCTGGTTTAAACTGTCTTGTGCACATAGTATAGTGTTTAAAAAAAACACCCAAAAAATACTTAAAAAAAATACTTTAAAACGCATCATTAACTATTCGCTTGTAAACTGACTGGGCCAGTCGTGATGAAACGCCTTGGTGCTGCAGCATAGACCGTAAGGTAGCGTATTCATTTAATATGGTATGTTGATACGCAGTATGTTCTATACACTGCTTTAAGGCATTTATAATTTGCACCGTATTGCATTGTTGCTGAATTAACTCTTTAACAACCTCTTTGTTTAAAATTAAATTTACCAAACTAATAAACTTAAGCTTTACCAAGAGTTTTGCAATTAAAAATGACAGTTTACTGGTTTTATAAACTACCACCTGCGGTACATTAAATAAGGCTGCCTCTAATGTTGAGGTTCCAGATTTAATTACTCCGGCCTTTGCATGTTTTAATATTTCATAAGCTGCTCCCTCAATTACTTTGAAACCTAACGCTTTTGCATTTTCATAATATGCCCAAGGTAATAACGGAGATTTAGAAATTACACAATCGTAATCTGGAAAAGCAGCTGTTAAACCCAAGCACTCGGGTAAAATACGCTTTACTTCCTGACTTCTACTACCTGGAAACACTGCAATAATGGGTTTTTTACCCAAACCCTGCATTTTTAATAATCCATACTGTTCTGTATGTTGCTCCAAAGCAATACGTTCAGCCAAGGGATGGCCTACAAATTCAACTTCCAGTAAGTGGTTTTTAAAAAAATTGTATTCAAAGGGTAAAATAACATACAATCGGTTTACGTATTGCTTTAAAACTGAAATTCGTGAGGTGTTCCAGGCCCATACACTGGGGGCAATGTAATAAAACACGTCTAAGCCTTGTTGTTTAGCCCATTTGGCCATACGCAAATTAAAACCCGGATAATCTACTAAAATTAAAGCATGAGGTTTAAATTTAAGAATTGCCGATTTAATTTGTTTAAAATTATTTGAAATGGTTTTAATGTTTCGGATAACCTCATAAAATCCCATAAAAGACATGTTTTCAAGGGCAACGAGGGGTTTGCTGTTACATGCTGTTTGCAGGTATGACCCGCCTGTAAACTGAAATTCTGCTTTGGAATCTATTTGTTTTAATGCATTTACCATAGCTGCGGCATGCATATCACCACTCAATTCACCGGTAATAATAAAATAACGCATCAGCTTAAATCTATTTCTAATGCATAGGATATCCAAAGCACCATGATAAGGTATATAAACACGCTAGTTAATATTCCTTTAGAGGCAGCATCCCCATTTTTTTTCATACTTAAATAAAACCAAATTAAATTTCCAAGGGTACATACTTTTAAAACATTACTAAGCATGTTTCCCGTTATTAAATATGTTATAAACCGACCCGGAAAACTCATGTAGGAGTATACAAACAACCAGTATAACATAAAGCAGACTACGGGACTTAACATACCAATAATGAAACCCGTCCAAAAACTATTAAAATTAATCTTAAACATGTTCAAATTGTTTTATTGTAGCTAAATGTTCATGGGCCGTCATATCGGCTTTAACCGGAACCACAGCTATATAGTTAGCACTTAATGCAGCCTCATCCGTGTCTGTTGATTCCGGTTCAAAATTTACAAAATTACCCGTTAGCCAATAATAATTGCGGCCGTAGGGATCCTGACGCTCTTCAAAACGCTCAACCCATTGCGCATGCGCCTGCCGCACCACGCGAATACCCTGTAAGGGGGTTGTTTGAACAGCTGGAATATTAATATTTAAACACAGACCCTTAGGTAATTGATGCCTTAAAACATTTGAAATAATATGTTTTAAATATTGTTCGGCATGATGAAACACAGCGGCTTCACTATAATCACATAAACTAATACCTATACTGGGTGCCCCCTCTAGCGCGCCTTCAACAGCAGCACTCATGGTACCGCTATAAATAACATTAATTGAGGCATTACTTCCATGGTTAATTCCACTAACTACCAGATCCGGCCGGCGTTTTAAAATATGATTTACAGCAATTTTTACACAATCTACGGGTGTACCCGAACAAGCATATTCTAATGCAACATCGTGGTATTGAGTATTTGACAGCCGAATGCTGGAATTTAATGTAATGGCATGTCCCATTCCGCTTTGGGGTTTATCCGGAGCCACAACACACACTTCTCCAAACGCTTTTAAAACATTACTGATATAACGAATTCCAGGTGCAAAAATACCATCATCGTTGGTTACCAAAATTAAAGGTTTTACAGGTTTAGACATACTATAAAAGTAAGGGTTTATACATCCTTAAAACCTAATTGCCATTTAGTTTTCATCAATTTAATTGTTGAAATTTAAAAGGATTTATAAAATGTATTGGATTGTTGATTTAAATTCGATTTAAAAAAAAGCCCCGGCTATTATGCCGAGGCCCTGGTAGCGGGAGATGGATTCGAACCAACGACCTTTGGGTTATGAGCCCAACGAGCTACCCCTGCTCTATCCCGCAATAATGTCTTAATTGCGATGCTAAGTTATTATTCTTTTCTTTGCTGTGCAAATTTATCTTTTGTTTAAATCGGGTTTCATAAGTATTGTAGGTTGTCCCAATGCAGGAAAATCAACACTGCTTAATTTGTTAATAGGCAACAAACTCAGCATTATATCGCCTAAAGTACAAACTACAAGACATCGCATTATGGGTATTTACAATGTACCCGAAGCCCAGTTAATATTTTTAGATACGCCGGGTATTATAAAACCCAAATACAAATTGCAAGAACACATGATGCAAGCCGTTGACGAAGCCATTGCAGATGCCGATGTAATTGTACTGGTTACCGGAGCACAAGCCGAACTTATACCCGATACTGATTTTTTAAACCGTTTAAACGCGCTGCAAACGCCCCTGATCGTTGTATTTAACAAAATAGATATGCTAACTGAAACGGTTTTAGCCGAATATATATTACAATGGAAAAACCGCATGCCCAATGCACTTTGTGTTCCAGTATCCGCCTTGCACCGTTTTAACCATCCCATGTTAATTAAGGCAATTGTTGCTAAACTACCTGAACATCCACCCTATTATGATGCGGATATGTTAACAGATCGTACGGAGCGTTTTATAGCATCTGAATATATACGCGAAGAGGTTTATTCAATGTTTCATCAAGAAGTACCCTATAGCTGCGACATACAGATTACAGCATTTAAAACCGATTTAAAAGGCATTCATATTCAGGGATTGATTATTGTAGAGCGAGAAAGCCAAAAGGGTATACTTATTGGACAGGGCGGAAAAGCATTAAAACAGCTTGGTATTCGTGCGCGTAAAAAACTTGAACCTTTTTTTGAAAAGCCTATACATTTAATGTTACGAGTAAAAGTAGAATCCGATTGGAGAAATCAAAATCAAAAATTGAAACAGTTCGGATACTAATCAAAATTTAAAGTTTTTAATGGTGTTAATTTGGATAAAATTAATGTTGGTAAAATCATGGTTAAGGCACCAACACCCATAAAAACCGCGTTTATCCATAAAAAATCCCCTAAGCTGGGCTCCAATACAACATACGACACATAATAGGTGGCTTCGTCCAATTTTACAAAATGAAAAAAATATTGTAGCGCTCCTAAAATCAAGGCTATTAAATTTCCCCACAGCATACCTCTTAAAAAAAAACGCATACCAATATTTAAAAACAAAACTTGCAGGCCGCTTTTATGATACCCAAGCGTAAGTAATTGCCCCACCATACGGGTATGTTCTAAAATAAAAATCAACAGAGCCGTACTCATGTTAACCAGTGATACCAATAGCATCAGTAAAAAAATTATTACTGCATTAACATGTAATTTCTCAAACCATGCAAACAAAACCGAAAAACGTTCTTGAACCGTGCGGGCTAATAAAGTATATGGTAATAGTAAATTTAACTGATCGGCACATGGAGCCGTTTCGGCTTTTTCAACTAGTTGTACTTCCATGGCTGTACAAGCTTCTGCACTACAATTTAACAGCTGTTGTAAAAGTCGTATATCAGTATACACCAATTGACGGTCTAAATCTGAAAATTCATTTTTAAATACACCCTTTATTTTCCATTTTCGCGTTAAGGGAACTTGTTTTTGTATAACACGGCCCAATGCTGAATCAATTATATTGCGCTGTACCAAAACATGAATTGGAAAATAGGCGCCAACCTTTAAATTTAATCTACGGGCCAATGCATCACTTATTATTACAGATTTTTCAGGTTGATTGGAATTAAAATCAATACTTTGGCCCGACACCAATCTACTGCTTAAATCGGGTCTTTGAAAATGAGATGACAAACCTATACACATAATTCCATCTTGTATAGCCTGCTGCCTGTATAATGCCTGCATGCTTATCGTTTTATAAATGGCTTTAATGCCTTTTACGCGTTTAAGAACATTTAATGAATCCTCTGAAATTTTAAAAACCGTGGCTTTATCCGATTGAACTGCAGGTTCCAATGTAATGGCCGATCCAAATCGAATAATACGTTGTTGTACTTCATGTTCAAATCCCTTAACCATACTTACTGTTAAAAGCATAACAGCTAATCCTAAAGCAATGCCTCCTACCGCAATTTTTACTATAGGATTTGAGAGTGTATCTTTACGTTCGGTGGGTTCTAATAACCGTTGTGTAATAAAGTTATGGAGTTTCCATGGCATGTGCTTCAAAAGTACATTTTTATTAGTTGTTTTATACATTCCTATGGCCATGTTTACTCAAACTTTAAAACCCTTGGAGCTTCAAGATTATCCCCTGTGCGGTGCCGATCAAACCGAACTGTACTTGCCATTACTACAACATAAACGCGTAGCGCTTTTAACCAATGCAAGCGGACTTATAAAAAGACAATTTTTATTGGATACCCTTTTAAAGCGACAAATTAATATTGTTAAAGTTTTTGGTCCTGAGCACGGGTTTCGGGGTAAGGCCGATGCCAGTACCACCGTTGCAGATGAGCGCGATCCTGTAACTGGGGTTGCTGTAATTTCGTTATACGGTTCACAAAAAAAACCCAGTCTTGCGCAATTAAAGGATGTTGATGTTGTGGTTTATGATATTCAGGATGTTGGAGTAAGATTTTACACCTATTTAAGTACATTATCGTATATGTTAGAATGTTGTGCGGAATTACATATACCTGTAATTGTTTTAGACCGCCCAAATCCAAATGGATTTTATATTGATGGCCCGGTTATGGAAACAGATTGCCGTAGTTTTTTAGGACGTTTTCCAATTCCTATTGTATATGGTATGACCGGTGGTGAATTGGCAAAAATGATGATAGGAGAAGCCTGGCTTGAAAGTTCAAATACCCCTTCATTACTTGTAATTCCTATGCAGGGCTATGCGCGTAATAAAACCGTTCAATTACCCGTACCCCCCTCACCTAATTTAAAAACGCTGGATGCCATACTTAATTATCCCAGTTTAGGTTGGATGGAAGGCACCTGTCTCAGTTTGGGACGTGGAACCGAAACTCCCTTTATGTTGTTTGGACATCCACAATACGTAAATGCCCGTTTTTCATTTACGCCGCTACCAAACAATTTAAATACCAAGCCCCGTTATGCACATACCCTTTGCTATGGAAAATCGTTAGCTCACATAAACTGGCTTAAAAACCATCCCCGAAAACTTAATTTACTTTGGTTAATGGAGGCCTATGCCGCTATACCCGATTCTGTTTTATTTTTTGAATCTACATTTGATAAACACAGTGGCAGTAAATTGCTTCAAAAGCAAATAAAACAAGGATTGTCAGAAACTCAAATTCGACAAACATGGACTAATAAAATAGAACTCTTTAAAAAACAGCGTAAACGGTATTTACTTTATCCGGATTTTTAAATTCCGATTTGCCTTTAGTGGATTTAACGTATTTTTGTAGTCTATTACAATTATGGCTTTACACGATTTGGTAATGCCCAAAATGGGCGAAAGTGTTGCGGAAGCAACCATTATAAAATGGACTAAAAAAATTGGAGATTCCATTAAACAGGATGAAACCGTATTGGAAATTGCCACCGATAAAGTTGATAGTGAAATTCCTGCACCCTTTGAAGGCACCTTGCATGAAATTTTATTTAACGAAGGCCAGGTAGTTCAGGTAGGTAGTGTTATTGCCCGTATTTCAAGCGGAGGTACCCTCACTCAAAACGTTTCTGTTCCCAAAACCGAAACACCTGAAATTCAAACCCCAAAACAAGTTCAAAATACCCCATCAAAATCAACAAATTCAAATACTTCAACCTCAAAAACCGACTCCAGATTTTATTCCCCTTTAGTAAAATCTATTGCAAAATCAGAAGCAATTTCAGCACAAGAGCTTTCTCAAATACCCGGAACCGGAAATGAAGGCCGGGTTACTAAAAGTGATATGCTTAACTACATACAGCAGCGCAAGTCACCGGTTCAAAATGAAAGTATTACAAGCCCAACACAGCTTACCGAAACGCCACAACCCATTTCAGCCCCTGTAAAAAAAGCCGATATTACCTTACAGCAAGGTGATGAAATTATAGAAATGGACCGTATGCGTAAACTCATTGCCGAACATATGGTAATGAGTAAACAGGTTTCGCCACATGTAACGTCTTTTGTAGAAGCCGATGTAACCCATTTGGTGCAATGGCGCGAAAAACATAAAACACATTTTGAAAAAGCTTACGGTGAAAAATTAACTTTTACACCTTTATTTATTGAAGCTGTAGCACGTGCCATTCGCGATTTTCCGATGATTAATGTTGCTGTAGATGCCAGTGGTTCAAAAATTATTAAACGTAAATCGGTAAATATTGGCATGGCTGCTGCGCTTCCCAGTGGTAATCTTATTGTACCGGTTATTAAACAGGCTGATGAAAAAAATATTTTAGGCCTTGCTAAAGCGGTAAATGATTTAGCCCAACGCGCGCGTGCCGGAAAATTACAACCGGATGAAATTCAGGGCGGTACATTTACCCTTACCAATGTTGGTAATTTTGGTAACGTAATGGGCACACCCATTATTAATCAACCACAAGTTGCCATAATGGCTACCGGAGCAATTAAGAAAAAGCCTGCAGTGTTAGAAACTGTAAACGGTGATGTTATCGCCATTCGGCATATGATGTTTTTATCACTCAGCTATGATCATCGTGTAGTTGACGGCTCGTTGGGGGGAACTTTTTTACGTCGCGTAGCAGACTATCTTGAACAATGGGATACCAACCGAAGCATTTAACGAAGAATTTTTCGTACAAAAGCAACGGTAAAATAACTCATTAAAAAAACACCGCAAAAACCCTCTATTACGGCAAATAGCTTAATCCAGCCTAATGCAAAATAATCGCCATAGCCAACGGTAAAAAAGGTAATGGCACTGTAGTACAAGCAATTTCCAAATTCAGCTGCCCTGTTCATTGTTTCGGGAAGCGTGGTACCCACGCTACCCCATGATGTATGTGTTATTGCCATTACCCAATACACACAGGCAAAAAGTACAACAGTGCCTAAAGCATGAAATATAACCCGCACCGGATCAGTTGCATACCGTCCAATCTGATCAAATAAAATCCATTTTATAGCGTACTTAATACGGTTGTACAGTTTAGAAATTACGCCCGTATTATAAATTTCTAATTTATGCTGCTCCATGCATCTTCGGTACTCTACATATGCAGCATCTTCATCTTCATACTGCCCATTGATTCTAAAATTTTCCTTAAGCACCCTAAACTGTTCGGCTTTACGATTAAAATCATACGGTTGTTTATAAATTAAACCTTTAAGGGCATCACTCCAGGTCACAAAAAGACGTCCTAAAATGCGAAGTCCATTTAAATCCAAACCATTAAGTGTTGTTTGATGTAATAAAGGTAATTCTAATATATCACGCAGTATAACCTCATTTAAATGCAATGAAATACAAGAGGCCCAGCGTAAATCGGTAAATAGATTTAATTGAACTGCATCTAAATGAAGTTCGCCTAAATGTGCTTCATGAAAACTCAAAATTCCGGTTCCAAAATCTACCTGTTCCATATTTATAACAGCCTTTGTACAATGGCATTGTTCAAAGTTTTTTACGCCATTACCAAAAACCGAACCGCGAAATAAAATTTTGTCGTTGCTACATTCAACCCCTTCAAATATCACATCGCCATCATTAAATTGCACTTTTTTAAAATCCAGTTTACCCAAACCAAATTCTACATTTTTAAAATCTTTACGCCCTTTGCCAAAGTGTGCTCGCTCAAACGTAACCGGACCCTCTTTAAACTTCGAAAATTTAAAATCAACCGTGCCATCGCCAAAATAAGTATTTCTAAAGTCAACAAAACAGGTTGAAAAATTAACATCAACAAACACGGTTGTTCCGGTTCCGAAATTAACATGGTTAAAATTAACACGTCCCTCCGTAAATTGTGCCGATCTAAAAACGGTACTGCCACTTCCAAATTTACTTTTACGAAAACTTACATCTTGGCTTTTAAATACGGTATTAGAAAAGTCCGCTGTACCATTGGCAAATATGCAGTTTTCAAAATGGGTTTTTGTTCCTGTAAAGCGTACATTACTAAAATCAATTCCTGAACTGCAATCAAAAAAACACCCCTTTGCCGTAAAATCATTTAATTCAACAGGAGCATCATCGTTTAAATGTTTTAATTTTCTATAGCTTGCCATTGAAAAATCATGAATATAAACATGCTCCAAATGCAGTGCTGTGCCACTTTCAATATTTTTAATAAGGCTTTCCATTGACACCTGGGTATATTCAATGTCGAGTACACGTTTTTGATAGTCGTCATAAAAAGAAACGGTTACGTACTTGGACCCATTAAGATTGGATGCAACCGAATACCGTAATAAATGGTGTTCATGTAGCGGACTGCCCAGCATATTTACTGAAAACGCTGCGGGTTACTCTCCTGCATTATTGCATAAAGCACTTCGTAAACATCATCGGCATTGGGTTTACTAAAATAGTCGCCATCACTGCCGTAGGCTGGCCGATGCGCTTTAGCACTTATAAATACTGGTGCCGCATCTAATAATGAATAAATATTGTATTGCGTTTGCAATTGCTGAAATATATAAGCCGAAGCACCACCCGGAACATCTTCATCTAAAATACACAGGCGGCTGGTTTTTTTAAGCGATTGTGGCACGCATCCGTTTAAATCCAGCGGAATTAAGGTTTGTAAATCTATGAGTTCAACCTGTATGCCACTTTGATCAAGTAGCTGAATGGCCTCTTGTGCTATACGAACCGACGAACCATACGTTATCAGTGTAATATCTGTTCCCGAATGTAAAATTTCGCTTTCACCCAATGCTGTGGTAAACTGTCCTGCATTAGATGGCCGTTGCTCTTTAAGTCGGTAACCGTTTAAAGGTTCTATAACCAGTGCAGGCTCATCAGACTTTAAAAGGGTATTGTAAAAGCCGGCTGCCTTTTGCATATTGCGCGGTACACAAATGTAAATTCCCCGGCACGCATTAATAATCATGCCCATAGGTGAACCGCTGTGCCAAACCCCTTCCAAACGATGTCCACGGGTGCTTATAATTACCGGAGCTTTTTGTCGTCCCATGGTTCTCCAACTCAGGGTGGCCAAATCATCACTCATCAATTGTAAGGCATACAATAAATAATCCAGGTATTGAATTTCTGCAATAGGCCGAAGTCCACGCATGGCCAAACCAATGGCCTGACCTACAATTGTAGCCTCCCGAATTCCCGTGTCAAACACCCGGTGTTCACCAAATTGAGACTGTAAGCCTTCTAAACTTTGATTTACGCCTCCAATTTTACCAGCATCTTCACCAAAAATTAAAAGGTGCGGATATTGTTCTAATAAGGCCTTAAAATTATCTCGCAATAATTCTCTGCCATCACATTTAATTTCTGAATCGTAAATTACCGGAACTGCATCTACTTGCAAGGCATGGCCGGTATATAAATAATCTCCATAATGTTGCTCTTGCTTACGAACCAATTCTGTAACCCAATGGTGTAACGGGTGAGCAGCCGTTACAGCACAATGGCGCATTACCGTTTTTGCAATTTGTATTAACTCTTTATAAATCGGTTCTTTAATAGCACGTAAAGATTGTATGTAGGGTTCTGAACCTGAAATGGTTTGTGCCAACTCCATAAGCTCTTCACGCGCTTGTAATATGGGCTTTTGATAGGCCTGCCAAGCCGTTTGTTTTGCCTCCCGAACCTTTAATTTTGCAGCTTCTTCAATGGCATCCAATACGTCTTCAGTGGCTAATTGATTTGCAATAATCCAAAGCCGCATCTGACGCAATCCATCAAAATCCGATTCCCAGGCCAATCGCTCCTTTGATTTGTAACGCTCATGCGACCCGCTGGTGCTGTGGCCCTGAGGCTGGGTTAATTCTTCAACATGCACCAAAACCGGTATGTGTTGGGTTCTGCACAATTGTGCCGCGGCTTCATACACTTTGCACAAAGCTGTATAATCCCAACCCTTAACAGTAAAAATCTCAAAACCTTTTTGACCTGCATTTCGTTGAAACCCTTTTAAAACATCACTGATACTTTCTTTAGTGGTTTGAAATTTTTTTGGTACCGAAATACCGTGTCCATCATCCCAAACACTAATAAGCATGGGAACCTGTAATACACCTGCTGCATTAAGCGTTTCCCAAAAAATACCCTCGCTGGTTGAAGCATCTCCAATGGTGCCAAAGGCAATTTCACCTCCCGCATTACTAAATTGTGTAAAAGGTGCTTTTTGAAGTTCGGGATTTACCTTATAAAAATGTGACGCATAAGCCAAACCAAGTAAGCGGGGCATCTGGCTGGCCGTAGGCGACACATCCGCACTTGAGTTTTTTAATTGGGTATGGTTTAACCACTGGCCATTGGCATCTGTTAAATGTGTGGCAAAATGCCCCCCCATTTGCCTGCCGCCGCTCATGGGATCAAAATGCAAATCACCATGGCCGTATAAGCCGGCAAACCATTGCTCAAGTGTTAATGCCCCTATGGCAAACATTAAGGTTTGATCGCGGTAATACCCGCTTCTAAAGTCACCTGGTTTAAACACTTTGCTCAAGGCAATTTGAGCCAATTCTTTGCCATCACCAAATATGCCAAATTTGGCCTTTCCTGTTAATACTTCTTTTCTACCCAATAAACTGGCCTGACGGCTTTCCTGAATTAATCGGTAATCGTTTAATACGACTTGTTTAAATTCATTTAAAGACATCGGGTCCATACACCGGGTATTAGGCTAAAAGCGCTTCTAACTTTGCCGCAAGTGTTGCTTTGGGAGCTACACCAACATGCTTATCAACCACCTGACCGTCTTTAAAAAACAATAATGTTGGTATATTACGAATTCCAAAATTGCTGCTTATTGCCGAATTTTGGTCTACATCCACTTTGCCCACAATAGCCTTGCCTTCAAAATCTTTGGAAAGCTCTTCAACTACAGGTCCAACCATACGACATGGTCCGCACCATGCCGCCCAAAAGTCAATAAGTACAGGTTGTTTGCTTTTTAAAACAAGCTCTTCAAAGTTTGCGTCGGTAATTTCTAATGCCATAATTTTTTTGATGCAAATTTAACTAAACTAGGTATTGTTTGTAACCTAATCGTTTAAAAAATAAAGAAACCTTATAAACAGGTTATTTAATATATTCAAACTAGCTTACGGGCTTATTTTTGGATGAACGGTAATAAGCTACAGAGGAACTTAAAAATAAAATTATATCAAATTTAATATTAATTTTAAATAACATTCCGCTAAAGTGGCAAAGATCACACCCCAACATATACTGGCAAGAAGTGACATTTCTTTAGCAACGAGGTTTCTGAATGTTTTATTACCAAATAATAAAGATCAGGTTATTCTTTCACAACTTTTTTATGAATCAATATGGACTGCCCACCAGCAGGCGCCCGCTAGTTGGGAAGTAACTCTTGCTAAAAATGGTATATTCCTTAATGTGGGTCAGGTCCGCGTAATAG
>RFNG01000112.1 GCA_009927275.1 Sphingobacteriia bacterium
AAGACGGCGACCGCAAAGCGGAAAGGCCCAAATAAAATTAACATGAAGAATATAATTTGAGCGACGCCTTCGGCCCGGGCTACTGCGGGCTTGCACACGCCATCGTAATTACCTTGCCTGGAATTGGATTTGTTTAAAAATTATAATTCTAATAAAGTTCTATTCTAGCGGCTTTAGTTCAATTATGTTTTAAAGTCCATTTCATAATAAAATCATTCATAACAAATCCATTTCCAATATCAAAATCAGCAACCGAAGTTATTTTAAATCCCAGTTTAAAATAAAAATTAATAGACCTGTAGTTTTGACGATTAACGGTTAATGTAAATTCTTTAGCATGTAATAATGTATTTAGTAACGTAAAAACGTGTGTTCCGATACCAAGGTTAGCATATGCTGTTTCAATGTAAAATTTATGAATTTTATAAGATCCTTCGGTTAACATTTCAACAGATAAAAAACCCAAAGCGCCATGTAAGGGATGTTCAAGGATATAAAACACATGATGCGTACTAAATTGCTTTTTAAGAGCCGCAGTGGAATAAAACGCATTTAACATATAGCTTACCTGTTTTGCACCAATAATGGGAATGTAATGTGCATGCCATATGGAATGCGCTAATTTTTGAATCAAAGTAATATCCTCAAGTAAAGCGGGTCTTAGAGTTATAGCATTATGTGTACTTTTGTTATGTGTCGGCATCTTCTGATATAGTTATTGAAAATCGCAAAGCACGCTTTGAATATGAAATTATAGACACACTTGTGGCCGGCATGGTGCTTAAAGGTACTGAAATCAAATCGATACGATTAGGTAAAGTAAACATAGCTGACAGTTATTGTGCATTTACCTCTAAATATTTAGTGGTGCGTAATCTGCATATTTCAGAATATCAACAGGCTTCGTTTTACCATCATCCGCCACTCCGTGAACGTACATTATTACTGCAACGTAGCGAACTTGATAAATGGCGAAAAGCATTGCAAAACAAAGGATTAACCATAGTACCTTTAAAATTATTTATTTCAGAAACAGGTTATGCCAAATTAGTTATTGCACTGGCTCGTGGAAAAAAACAACACGATAAACGTGACAGCATTAAAAAACGCGATACCGAGCGCCAAATTCAACGCAAATTATGAAAGCCGTTAAAATTACAATCTACAGTATTTTTACAGGTTTGTGCTTAATTGCATGTTCATCAAATTACCAGTGGCGCTTTAGTAATTTTTCGCAAGTGCAAACCGATAGCCTGCTTTGGTCCGATGGCACTTTAATTGAAAGCCGTATTCCAGCACTTACATCTACCGAATACCGAGCTATTACAAGAGGCACATACACTTTAATTGCTGTTAAGGGTTTAAAGCGGTATACATTACAGTTTTTTATTTCGGGAAAAGGCAGTGGAAAAAAAAGTATGATTTTAGATGCAACGGGCCAGTTTAGTATAGCAGAAAACGATTAATAAGCCCTGCCGCCTTTACCTTCCATAAAATTTACAAAAGCCTGATTACAAACTTTGGTTCCGCCGGGAGTGGGGTAACAGCCGCTAAAATACCAGTCGCCTGTATGATTTGGACATGAGGCGTGCAAACCGGGTATGGTTTGGTAAATAATTTCAAGTTCAGCTTGTAATTCTTTGGGTTTTACCAGTTCAGCAATTTTATTTGAAATTTCAGCATCATTAAACGGCGCGTAGAGTGCTTGCACAATATTAATTTGTTCTGTTTTGGGTTTTAATAATTCAAGTTGGGCTAATTGATGTAAGTGGTCTAGTGTTTTAGCCTGACCGCGTTCACGTGTTAACGCAATGGCCGCTTCAAAGGCAATAAAGCGACTTAGCTCTGCCATGTCTATTCCGTAACAATCAGGATATCTAATTTGAGGTGCAGAGCTTACAATGATAATTTTTTTGGGCTGAAGCCTGTCAATAATTCGTAAAATACTGCGTTTTAACGTCGTACCCCGTACAATAGAATCGTCCATAACCACCACAGTATCTTGATGGGGCTTAACAACACCATAGGTAATATCGTAAACCAAGTTTACTAAATCATCGCGCTGCGCCTGATCGGTAATAAAAGTACGTAGTTTGGCATCTTTATAAATTAGTTTTTCAACACGAATACGGGCCTCGGAATGCTGCTGATGCGCCAATTTTTCAAGTTCTTGAACCATTCCATAAAAAGCCAGTTCAGCGGTATTTGGAATAAAACTAAAAACAGTGTTTTGCAGTTGGTGTTTTACAGCATCCCACACTTGATGGGCCAAATGCCGTCCCAGTGCTTTGCGTTCTTGGTAAATATCGGTATCATTTCCGCGACTAAAGTAAATTCGCTCAAACGAACAGGCTTGTCGTTCGGCAGCTGGTAATATAACCTCGCATTTAAATGTGCCATCTTTTTTAATTAAAAGGGCTTGGCCTGGAGGCAACTCGTGTATTGTATCCTGAGATACATTTAGTACGGTTTGAATTACCGGGCGTTCACTGGCTGCCACAATAATATCTTCATCAACATAGTAATAAGCAGGCCGAATGCCGTGCGCATCTCTAAAAACAAAGGCATCGCCATGCCCAATTAAGCCCGACATTACAAAACCGCCATCCCATTTTTTACTGCTTTCCTGAAGCACGGAGGCTAAATCCAAATGAGTTTGAATTTGCACGCTTATAGCTTCATTAGTAAGTTTTTGATCTTTAAAGTGCTTAAATAATCGATCGTTTTCACGATCTAAAAAATGGCCTATTTTTTCTAAAACGGTAACTGTATCAGCACGTTCTACGGGATGCTGTCCCAATTCAACCAATTGCTGAAACAACTCATCTACATTGGTTAAATTAAAATTACCCGCTAAAACAAGGCTCCGGCTAAGCCAATTATTTGACCGTTTAAAGGGGTGACAGCTTTCTATGCCATTTTTGCCAAAGGTGCCGTAGCGTAAATGCCCCAGTAAAAGTTCGCCCGAATAGGGTAAATCATCCTCATTAAGTTGCAGTAATTGATGTTGATGTTGACTGTTGTAAATATGGTCAAAAATGTCTTGAATAGCTTGATTTGCAACAGATCGATGTCGGTATAAGTAAGGCACACCGGGTTGTGGATGTAATTTAATACTTGCCATGCCGGCACCGTCCTGGCCCCGGTTGCGCATTTTTTCCATCATTTGATATAAAATTTGCAAGCCATAATTTGAATTTTTATAATACGATCGGGGTTTTCGTAGTCGAATGAGAACTACGCCGCATTCGTGTTTTATGAACTCGCTCATGTGGAAACCCTTAAAGGTACAAAATCCTTAAATTACACCTAAAGTACTGATAATAAATTTTTTGGCTTATTAAATAGCTTTTGCTATATTTGAAAATTGTACGAATTTTAAACGTCTATGGCACACACGCGTTTTGCACATACATGGGTTTTAATTGTTTTAGGTTTTTTGGCGCACTTAAAAGCGCAAGAATCAAATGTTGCCATTTTACTCAATGAATATTGCGCTACAAATATTCAGGGCCCAGCAGATAATTACGGGCAGCTGAGCGATTGGGTTGAAATACGCAATGCGCATACAAGTTCAGTGACCTTAAACGGTTATTATTTAAGTAATGATCGTAATAATCTTTTCAAATGGCCATTTCCCGCTAATTTTAATCTTGGTGTAAATGAGCTGGGTGTGGTTTGGTTGTCGGGCAGAGGCACTTCAGATAAAAACGGCTATCATGCTAATTTCGCTCTAGATCAATGCAAAAGCCAGTGGCTAATCCTTACCAATGCTTTGGGCGTAGTTCGCGACTCTATATTTGTTCAAACCACTAAAGCCGGACATTCCAGAGGTCGTATAATGAAAGACGTATCGGGTGTTTCTGCATGGAAATTATTTACGAGCCCGTCTTACATGCAGCCCAATGGTATTATTGGCCAATACGTAGATTATTTACCCAAACCAAAATTATTTTCTGCTAATGCAACGCAAACCATTGCACCGGGTGCGTATACGGCAAATATAAATACAGGAGGATTTTTTACGGAAGGTGCACAAAACCTGTATGTAAAGTACATGGGTCAAACATACGATACGGCCGCATATCCTTGCATTGATATTTTTTATACTACAAATGGCGATTATCCCGTTCCTGGTGCGGCCAGTACAACCCAGTATTTTGATTCTTTGTCGAGTTTTATAGTTTTAGGTAATACAAGTTTGGTGCGTATAATTGCAGCACCTAATTTAACCCGTGCGGCTACCTGCTCAGGATTAACAGACTACCTTGAAAGTTTTTGCGAAACAAATTCCTATTTTATAGACCCGGCACATCAAAATTTTTCAAAACAATTCGGGGTACTTTCACTCTCCATTGACAAAGCTGACAGTGCATGGTTTATTTCCAATGGCAATCCACCTTCAACAACTGTACACGTTGAGTATTACGCGGCCAATAAGCAGCTTACCGAAGGCTATGCAGTTATCAATCGTCCGCCTAACGAAGAATGGCGCACGGTGCAGCGGGGGTATTATATTAGTATTGACGATCGCTACGGATTTGGATGCAATTTTGATGGCCCCTTGTTTAATGTTGCTGCGCTAGGAACCAGTTCGCGTTCGGTATTTCCAACTTTACATCTAAAAGGAGGTGATATAGAATCGCACTCTGCACCCAATGCTGTTACAACCGTTACATCATACGCTACCGGTTTACGCGATGTATTTTACCAGTCATTGGCGGCCAAAAACAATCTTCGTGTAAATCCTTTACATATAAAGCCTGTTGTAACTTTTGTAAATGGTAAATATTGGGGTGTATACAATTTAACAGAAGTATTTGACAAGTATTACGAACAATTTTATAATAATCAGTCAAAAGATTCGCTTGATATGTGCTTTTATCATAATGGCGATGGTATAGTGAGTTATCCCGATGGATCGGCTTCTACGTTTAGTAATAATTTTAGAACAGCTGTATATGATGTGGTTATGACAAAGCCCATGAATAGCAGTCTTCCGGGATCTTATTATGCCTCCGTAATGAAGCATTTAGACAAGGGCAGTTTTATTGATTACATGATTTTAAACAGCTACGGCATGAATGCCGATATTTGGAATTATAACGTTGCATTGGCTAAAGGCGGACAAGCAGGTAAGCCCGGAGATAAGTGGCATTATTACTTATGGAATATGCCAACGGTTTTTAATTACACAGTTCCAGCCGGTATCGGCTTGCCCACAAATACCCTTTCGTATTTTAATGCCGATGTAAGCCCCTGTGCGATACACTCCTCAACAATTCCAATAAGTGCAATGGCCCTTAATGCCCATGGTAATATACTTTGGAAATTCATGAATTCAACAACAGGAAATCCCGCATTTAAATTGGAATACCGAAACCGCTATCAAGATTTAATGAACGGCCCGTTGTCGTGTGCATCCATTTTAAAACATTTTGACGCTATAGATTCATTGTATTTAAGCGAAATGCGCTGTCATGAAGATCCGGGTTGTGCTGCCGGGCCCGGTGTTTTTATTACAGAAATGAATTTATGGGACTCTAATATGGTTAAACTACGAAATGCCGTTGCCCGCAGATGTGATATTGTAGCCAATTACTTTAAAAAACCCGGTTGTTATGGTGTATATGGCCCCTATCCGGTAGTAGTGGATGTATATCCTTCCGGTGCCGGAAAAGTGAAATTAAACAGTTTAGAATTAGATAAATTTAAATGGATTGGAAATTATTATTCTACAACCATGAGTTTTAAAGCTATTCCTTCTAGTTCACGTTATAAATTTCACCATTGGGAGTTTAAAAACCATACGCCCATGGATCCAAATACCAAAGACTCTGTAGCCATACAATTTTATACTCAAGACGATGTGGTAGCAATATTTACAGATACTGAGGGCGATGTTTCCAATTCGGAATCATCGAATATACCAAATGGCTTTACACCCAACGGGGATGGGCTTAATGATTTTTTTAAACCCCTAGGAAGCGGACTTTACGTTAGCGACTATCAAATGGTAATTTGGAACCGTTGGGGACAAGAAGTATATGCCTCTCAAAATCCCGAATCGAGTGGATGGGATGGTAATTATAAGGGCAGTATGGCACCCACTGGTGTTTATGCCTATGTACTAACGTACCGTGATGGAAACGGAGATACTAAAACCCTGAGCGGTAATGTTACCTTAACACGATAATCATGAGTTTTAAAATTATAAACACATTAAAAATTAAAATCCTTGCACTAGTGAGTGTGTGTTGTTTTATGGGAAGGCCTACGTCATTAAATGCACAGGACATACATTTTTCACAGGTTTTTGAAACCCCTTTATTATTATCTCCGGCCAATGCAGGCTTTTTTAACGGTTATGTGCGTAGTAATATCAATTACCGCAATCAATGGCCGGCAATGAACAATACATTTAAAACAATGGCTTTATCGGTGGATGGCGGATTGTTTAAAACCCGCACACGACCCGCCTTTATGGGACTTGGTTTGCAAATTACAAATGATAAGGCCGGCGCCGCAAACCTTTCAACCACCAATATTTTATTGCATTAAACGGCTTATTAAAAATTAACCGGCATTCGGTTGCGAGCGTGGGTATTGCCGGTGGTACATGGGCCATGAACGGCGATTATAATAATTTGTTATATGCCTCACAATTTAACGGTAATTATTTAGATCCTAATTTAATTAGTGGTGAAATTCCTTACCGTCAGTTTACTACTGTAGACTTATCTGTAGGTGCAGCCTACGAATACTCCTTTTTATCTACCGATCAAGATCATGATGATGAAATTTCTATTCGCTTGGCATATGGGGGCTTTCATTTAAATAGACCGGTTCAGGATTTTGGAGTAGGATCATCATATGAAATGCCTGTAAAACATGTAATGTCATTAACTTCTGTGCTGGATATTATAGATACCCGGTTTACCGCTATGCCGGCCATTATTTTTCAAAAACAAAACAATTTTCAATCCCTGTATTTTGGATCTATTTTAAAATATAGACTCCGTACCGGTACAAAATTTACGGGCGGCCGTACTCAAAATGCATTTGGTTTGGGTTTATTTTATCGTAACCGGGATGCCTTTGTGGCAAAGGCCACTTTTGATTTTGGAAATTACTCCTGTGGTTTATCCTATGACCTCAACGTGTCATCCTACCGCGTGGCTTCTAACGGTTTGGGCGGTATGGAATTTTCACTGCGGTATAACATGCTGGCAAACTCACTCTTTGCTGCCCGTAAAGAATACAAATAACAGATTATGCTAAGGGTACTTTGCAGGTTTGTCGCCGGCCTGTTTTTATTGCCAATAATTTCTTGTACCGATAAACGTTTACCAGAACACGAGCGTGATTTTGCGTTTAAAGATACTTCTGCCATTACTCAAATTCGCATTACGGATAAAAACGGCGCATGCTCTAACCTGCAGCGAACAGCAAAAGGCTGGATAGTAAACAACTTATATACCTGCAGATCAGAAGCCATTTTAAATTTAATGGAAGTTATAAAACGCATAGACGTAAAATCGCCCGTATCTAGTGAAACTGCACCAACAATTTTAAAAAGCATGAGCACTTCAGCGCTTAAAGTGGAGCTGTTGTGTGCGTCCAAAACGGTTCGGGTTTTTTATGTAGGTTTTGAAACCGAGGATGGCGAAGGTAATTACATGCTGCTTGAAAATACCGCTAAGGGAAGTAATTTTGAAAAACCTTTTATTTGTTTTATACCCGGCTTTAAAGGGTATTTGAGGCCCCGATATATTGCAGATCCGCAAGAATGGCGCGATCGACTGGTAATTAATTACAGTCCTGAAATTTTAAAATCTATAAAAGTACAGTATACAGATGCTGTTAGCGCAGATTCATCATTTGACATTGAATTGCTTTCTACTACGCAGTTTACATTGCGAAATGCAAAAGGTAAAAGCCTGGCATACAATAATGAGGCCATGCGCCAGTATTTAAAATATTTTATGAATATCAATTACGAGCGCCTTATCACTTCCAAAAATATTAAGCGTGAAGACTCTTTAAAACACAGTAAACCTTTTGTAGAGGTTAGGGTAACCGATAAGGCACAGCAATGTAAAACGTTTTTATTTTACAGGGCGCCATTTACGGGCAAGGTTAATCCTGAAATGGGAATACAGTATACGTATGATCCCGACCGCTGCTATTTAAATTTTGAAGACGGTAAAGAATGGGCTATCGTGCAGTATTTTGTGTTTGGAAAATGGATGGTTAGCCCATTGTATTTTTTACACCCTGTTCAAAACTAGTGCATAAATCACTACAGGTAATTTTAATTTAAGCTCGTAAATAGAGAGTATATTTAAGTATGAATTTTGTTGTTTCATCAGGAACCCTACTTAAACATTTGAAATCCATTTCAGGTGTTTTAAATACCAATAATACTATTCCCATTCTGGATTGTTTTTTGTTTGAACTTCAGCAAAACGAATTAACCGTTACAGCATCCGATATGGAAACGAGTGTACGCACATCGGTGCATGTTGAGTCTTCCAGCAACGGATTACTTGCCATTCCGGCCAAAACACTTTTAGATACATTATCAAACTTACCCGAGCAGCCGGTTACATTTAAAGTGGATGCCGGTAAATTTTCTGTTAAACTAAAAACACAAAACGGAGATTATCAAATCACCGGACATAATGGCGAGGAATATCCACGTATGCCCAAGGTTGATGGTGCTCAAACCCTGCTTATAAAAAGTGAAGTTATTTCGGGGGCCATTTCTAAAACTCTTTTTGCAACCGGAAATGATGATTTACGTCCCGTTATGAGCGGCGTGTTTTGTCAGTTTTCCGAAGCTAACAGCATATTTGTTGCCACCGATGCGCACAAACTTGTACGCTATACCCGTAATGATGCCCGTGCCGGAATGAGCGCGGCATTTATTATGCCAAAAAAACCATTACAATTGCTTAAGGGACTCCTAACCGGCATAGACGATGCCGTAAAAATTGATTTTAATAAAACCAATGCGCTTTTTCATTTTGGCATGGTTACTGTGGTATGCAGACTTATTGACGGAAAATACCCTAATTATGAAGCGGTTATTCCCAAACAGAATCCTAATAAATTAACGGTAGATCGTAGTATATTTTTAGGCGCGCTAAAACGCGTTAGCATATTTTCAAATAAAGCCACCCATCAAGTGCGTGTTAAAATTGCTGGAAGCCAATTAACTATTAGTGCCGAAGACCATGACTATGCTAATGAGGCGCAAGAGCAATTATTATGTACCTACACGGGACAGGATATGGAAATAGGTTTTAATTCTCGGTTTTTACTTGAAATGTTAAACAACCTTGAATCCGATGAAATACTACTAGAAATGTCTGCACCTAACCGCGCCGGTATTATCTCTCCTGCAGCAAAAGCAAATCCGTCTGAAGATATTTTAATGCTGGTAATGCCGGTAATGCTTAATAATTAAGCGTATCTGCTGTATAGGGCATAAGCGATTTTACCGGTAAGCCCTCCTTATAAACATATTCAGAAATGCCATTGGATAGTAAAAGCCATGGCGATTGTAATACCAGATTATACCGCAAGGCTTGATGCAGGGTAGATTCATTTAAAACCACATCCGGCGCTTTTAATTCAGCTAACAACCAGGGCTTTGTATTGGGCTTAAAAACCACTACATCAAATCTAAAATGTACGTGATGCAAGGCCATTTCGCGTTCTACCTGTATGCTGCCGGCCGGCACTTTATACACGTGTATTAACGTACTTATAAAAGCTTGCCGCACAAATTCTTCGGCACTAAACTTAAGCCAACGCTTGCGCACACGGCAATAAATTTGCTTATTAACATTAACCCGCCTAAGTTTAGGGAATTCTGAAGTATAACAAAATCCTTGTGGATACAGCATTACACCAAAGGTATGCTTTCAAAACGTATCTTTATGATACTATCAGATGAATAAGCCCCTACACCTACAGTATGCGGAAGGGTTAAGGTCAGGCGATCGGGCCATGCTGGCACGCGCCATAACGCTTACCGAATCTACCAATTTAGAACACCGAATTTTAGCTGAAAAAATATTAGAAGCCGTATTGCCCTTTACCGGAAAAGCAATTCGTTTAGGTATTACAGGTGTGCCTGGGGTAGGAAAAAGTACCTGTATAGAACAAATGGGTTTACATTACATCCAACAAGGAAAATCTGTAGCCGTTTTAGCAATTGATCCCACCAGTACTCGTACACAAGGTTCTATTTTGGGTGATAAAACACGCATGACCGCACTTTCAGCAAACCCAATGGCTTTTATAAGGCCCAGCCCAAGCACCGGTGTATTGGGCGGCATAGGGGCACATACCTATGAATCGATGTTGCTATGCGAGGCCGCAGGCTTTGAAGTTATTTGTATTGAAACGGTAGGCGTGGGACAAAGCGAAACCGATGTACAAAAACTGTGCGATGTTTTTATTTTATTGATGCTTGCAGGTGCCGGAGACGAACTGCAAGGCATGAAAAAAGGTATCATGGAGTGGGTAGATATTTTAGTTGTAAATAAAGCAGATGGTGCCAATATTACACAAGCCGAAACGGCTGCTAATGTGTATCAGCAAAGTTTACACTGGTTTCCTCAAAATTTATATGCCTGGAAACCCCGTGCGGTTTGCGCATCCAGCATAAATCCGGATGGTATTTTTAGCAGTAATACAAACCATTGAAAATTTTTTTAATCATATGCACGAAAACAATCGCTTAAGCCAAAAACGAAAAGCACAGGTTGTTTCGCATTTTAAACAATTATTGCAACATGAATGGATGCAATTGTTTTGGAAAAACCTGCACACCAACCATGATATAGAACAAGATTTTTTACAACACGATTTTAATCCGTACACCGCTCTTAAAACAGAAAAAGAACGATGGTATAAGCTGTTTAAATTCTAAGTACTGATTTTAATATTTAGCCTTTGCTTATAACGGTTTCGGGCTTGGCGAAGGTGGCGATTTTCACCACAAATGTTGATGAGGAGAACCAAACTTTGATTAACCAAAAATGTGTCTGTGGAGCACTGAACTGCCACTTTTGCCAAACCCGTGTTACCACCAGTGCTTCTCACTTTTTCATTATTTGTTGAGTTAATTTAATCATTGTCTTAAAGGAAATGTCAGGATGTGCAACTTGATTTACTGTTCCAACTATGTAAATATTTTCCTTCGGACTGTAATATGCTAAAGCTCCTGAAAGTCCTGAATGTCCAATAAAGTATGGCACAGCACCTGTCGGATTAAAAATCCAAGGAAGTTTGAATAAATGAATACCAATTCCGGATTTCATCGGAAAAAAAATCTTATTCCATTCCTGTAATTCGTCAATGTAACTTGACGGAAATAATTTGCCTATAAAAAATGATTCAATAAATGTTAGCATATCGCTTGTAGTCGAAACTATACCACCGTCTGCACCAAAAGAAGTCATTGCTTTGGGTATATTTAGCTCATTGCTTTTGTAATATAATGTCTTCGGTGTTTTGTCGGTTGAATCTTGATATAGATAGGTTTTTGTCAAACCAAGTGGCTTAATAATTATGTCTTGGCAGTTTTCTGAATATGATTTATTCGTTATAGTCTCAATAATTTTTCCTAAAAGCTGAAAATTAGCATCTGAATAGTTTGCTTTTCCTTTTGTCCCAGGTGCAAAAATAGGGGTCATTTTTTTTGTCCTTTCAATTGCTTGTTCAAAAGTCCAAAATTGATCATTTCCTTGTGTAATTTCATTTTCCAAACTTTTCCCACTTATTCCTTTGCCTTGAAAATAGTCAGGAAGTCCTGAAGTATGAGAGAGTAGATATTTAATTGTTAGTTCTTGAGAATAATCTTTCTCTTTATAAA
>RFNG01000152.1 GCA_009927275.1 Sphingobacteriia bacterium
GGCTGGTGAAGCCCGTAAGACGTAGACCGCAAAGCTAGAAGGGCAAAAAAAATATCCTGAAAAAAATACAATTAGTTCTATGAATTTGGAATTGGTGTATCCATAAATATTATTACTTAAAACTAGCGGTTTTATATACAATTTTATACCCACAGAATAATAAAATTTTACATACGTAATGGTTTTATTGTTTAAGTTTAAATAGATTTTAAAAATTTTCGTAAAGCTTTTTTAAAACCAGAATGTAATTCTAATTGCACATTACTATATTCAAGAATTTGTTTTTTTTTATCTAAAGTTTTGCTTTTTGTTAAAACATGATTCATTTTATGTACTAAGTGTAATTCTGCATTTGTAAATGCAGCATGTAATTTTTCAGCATCATTTACACCAATTTGAATATCATAATCACCTTGTATAATAAGTACCTTTGCTTTACATTTTTGAGCTTCCCGTTGCGGATCTATGGCAAACCAGGATATAAGATAGGGCTGTACATCCGGACGAAAAAGAGCGTAAAATAATATTGGAACATTGGCAATACGTTTTCCGGTTTTAAGCGAATCTATCATAGGAAAAACCAGTTTTTTTACTTTTTCAGGCAAAATGGTTAATTGTTCTTTTAGGATGGTATCTGCCGGACGTCCAGCTCCGCTGACACTTATTAAGTAGTTTAATTCGGGATGCATATTCATACATTGAAGTGCTACAAGTGCACCTTCACTGTGTCCTAGCAAAATAATATTTTTAAATCCGGCTGAGTCCTTAGCCCAAGTAATCCATTCATGTAAATCATTAACATATTGGCTGAACTGTAATTGCGCTTCAGATTCTAGGCCTAAATCACTTTTTCCAACACCACGTTTGTCTATTCGTAAACTTGAATAACCCAGCTGATTTAAATATTCTGCAATTTTTAAATAGCAATTACTTTGCATGCCCTCTTGATTTCCATTACGATCTGTAGGACCTGAGCCGGGATGTATTATTACCAAACCCGAAGCGTGTTTTGTGCGCATTAGTGTACCATAAAGTTCCGCCTGATTAACTCGAATGGTAACCTCATGGGAGTTTTGTGCAAAATTGCAAAAGGAAATAAAAAGTAGATAAAACAGAATGAAGCGCTTCATTTTAAAATTTGCATATTTGAACTATGGCTTACAAATATCTGATTTTACTTTCTTTTACAAGTATTTATATGAAGTTGCAAGCCCAAGAGGCGTTTTTTAAAGAATCACATGCGCACAAGCGATTATGGCGTAAGGTGTTTAAACATAAAAGGGAAGCGTATAATCCCTATTTGGAAAAAAAGGCATCAAAAAAACCCAGTGCACAGTTACAACACGCAAATCATGCCAATGACGCTAAGATGAAACGCAAAGACCGCCGGCGTATGCGTAGGGCCAAACGGCATTTGCATTGATGCTATTTTGAGGATTTCTGTTTTTTACGCCAATAATCTATAAATTCTGCCCATTTTACAGGATTTAAAAGATTGTTTACGGGTTGCTGGCCAGCAGAATAAATACGGGTATACTGATTTTGTAATTGATATAAATAATTTTCACCAGACTGCGCGGCGCTAAGCCGTTCACGGTAAGTTAATTCTTTTCGACTTAAATTTTGAGAAGCAAATTGCACCTCACTTGAGTTTAAATCCAGATTTAAAAAGGCCTGCCTAAAATCATCTTTACTGGGCCAGGGAAACACAGTTACTGCATCCAATTTAACAGTGTCTTGCTCTAGTACTTGTATGGCATAATAATACAATTGTGAAACGGTGTCAGGTATTTGATACGTTTGTGTTTTATGTGTTAATGAAGAAAATTCTATACGATCTCCAGGTTGTACCACCAGATTAAAAAAACCATAATAATCACTTCGGGTTCCCCGTTGTGAGCCTTTAACCATAACGGCAACGTATGGTAGCGGTTGTAAGCTGTCACGATCCATTACAACGCCCGAAAACTGTATAAGTTTAGGCGATTTTAGCTGGGCATTGAGGCAACCCGAGTAAATACAGATAAATCCAATTAGAGCAAGCGCAAAACGCATGATCAAAGGTCATAAAATATTTGAGTTATTGTTTAATTTGATTTAATTTTATATAGTGTTAAAGCCTTTTTTTTTCATTTTAACAATATTTGTTTTTTTATTGCATGCTAAATCTCAATCAAGTTTACATGGGCCCTTTACTTTGGGCTATGGTCGCGTAAATGGTGTGGTGTACATGTCGCGAAATGTTGATATTGAAAACTCCGTTACCGGCAATGCCTATACCATGTTGTATACTTTTACAGATATTTTCAGGGGTGAATTGTTATTTCAGCAATTTAAATCCTTTGATATGTTGCCTTCATGGAAACAGGTTAAGGCTCATGCATTAGAAATTAATATAATGTGTATGGCACGAACAGCCTCGGGGTCTGTATTATTTTACCCCTTAGCAGGTTTAAGCTGGAATCGTTTTAATGCGTTTTATACTGGCATTCAAGATTACACACAAATGCGTAAATACAGCAAGCCGCTTACAACCTATAATTCTAATTGGCCGGGCTTTAATACAGGTGTTGGCGTGTCTTATTGTATAGGATCATGTGAATTAAGCCTGCAATATAAAATGCGCCTTGGGCAAACCTCACACATGAATGATTTTAACATTCAGGATGTTCAGTTTTCAATTTTTGCCTTTTATAACATTCCTAAACTAATTAAAAGCTCTCCCCCAAATAAGGAGAAGTCACCCAAAACCAAACACCAGTGGTTTAAAGGAAGGTATTTTATATAACGGGTATGAATTTTTGGTATCGGCATATGCCCCTAAATAATCCGGTTTTAGTTTTGGCTATTACGTTACTTATTATTTTATTATCGCCTTTACTGTATCGAAAATTTAGAATTCCGGGAGTAATAGGATTAATTATTTCTGGGATTATTATTGGGCCACATGGTTTAAAAATTATTTCAAGTACAAGTAGTTTTGATTTTTTCTCAAAAACTGGCATGCTGTACATTATGTTTTTAGCAGGACTTGAAATTGATATGCAAGAGTTTTCAAAAAACAAAAATAAAAGCTTGATTTTTGGCATACTCACCTTTTGTATTCCCATTTTAATTGGATACGGTCTTTGTGTGTACTTTTTTCATATGGCGTTTTGGCCCTCATTACTTTTAGCCAGTATGTTCAGCACGCATACACTGATAAGCTACCCCATAGTGAGTCAAATGGGTGTTACTAAAAACCGGGCAGTGCAGGTTGCTTTTGGAGGCACTATAATTACCGATTCAGCAGTTTTAATTTTATTAGGAATAATTACAAATGCAGTAAAAGGGGATTTAAACGGTTCATTTTTTATTAAAACACTTTTTTCAATTAGCTCCTTGTTTATTATTGTTACGTTTTTAATACCACGCTTTAGCCGCTGGTTTTTTAAAGTACTCGATAATAATGCCGGATCGCATTATATATATGTATTAACCATTGTTTTTATTTCGGGGTATTTTAGTGAGTTAGCTGGCGTGGAACCTATCATTGGTGCATTTTTAGCGGGTTTGGGCTTAAATCGTGTAATTCCGCACAATGGGCTTTTAATGAATCGTATATTGTTTGTGGGCAATACGCTGTTTATACCGTTTTTTTTAATAAGCGCCGGTATGCTCGTAAATCCTTCGTTATTTATCAATGGGTATACGGCACTGGTGTTTGCAGCAATTTTAAGTTTAGCGGGGTTATTTACTAAATATATTGCAGCTGCTTTAACTGCGTGGTTTTATAAGTATACCAAGTTTGAGCGCCGCATTCTTTTTGGATTAAGTGTTTCGCATGCAGCGGCAACGCTTGCCATCATTAAGGTGGGCTATGATTTAAAATTACTGGATATGCAAGTGGTTAACGGAACTATTTTGTTAATTCTAATATCTTGTTTGGTAAGTTCATTTGTTACTGAAAAAGCAGCCCGAAACATTGCGTTAAATCAAAATGTAAATACCGACAAACCCGATCAACATCACGGGCGGTATTTAATACCTATAAGTAATCCAGAAAACGTTCAGCGCTTGATGGAACTGGCACACATATTAAAGTCTAAAGATTCCAAGGAACCTGTTTATCCCTTGTCGGTTATTGAAGATACTCCTAAAGCAAATCAGATTTTACAAACTTTGCGTAAATCAATTGATTACTATTCGGAGCCTTTAATTAATAGCGGTTATAGTATTGAACCCATTAAACGTATAGATGTAAATGTGATTGAGGGTATTATTGGTGCCGCAAAATCATATGACATATCGGATATTTTTATAACGTATAAAAATATGCAGTCAACTACCAAATTTATATTTGGAAATGTACACGATGGTGTTATACAAAAGTCTGTACAAACAATTTGGCTTAACCGCTTATTACAGCCGTTTACAAGTTATAAAGCCATTTATTTATGTATTACACCCCGAGCGTTGGCAGAACCCTCTTCGGGATATATTTCAAAATCACTTTGGCGTTTACTTTTACAATTTAAAGGACCTGTTTCGGTGTTTGCAGATAGTGAAACCTTGTTGGGTTTACAACAGTGGTTTCAGCGGTTTTCAGCGGCAAGCCTAACAACAGGCCCATTACCAGATGCATTTTCTGAATTTGAGATACTTCAAGACACCTTGTTTTTATTTTGGAATGCCCGAGAACGTACCGTAAGCTATAATTATACATTTGATACGATGGTACAGGGTTTTGTAAAACAATCGGATGTTAGAAGTTTTATTACATTGTATCCTGAAATATATATTGATCATGGGCAATTGGACGATCTTGGCGTTTCAGAAATTGCCAATCCTAATTATCAAAGAATTCTTAATATTCCCGACCGGATTACAGAAATTTTTAAAACCGATGATGTAAAATAAATTATTTTTTTGTAGCCTTTGATTTGCTTCGCGTTTCTATTTCTTTTAAATAAAATAAACCAATGCCCTGTGTATACGGACCACCAGTTGTTGTAATTTGAGTAATATCATTGGTTCGGTTAAATCCTTTTAATTTTAAATTCCCTTCGGGATGTAGTCGATATTCAATATTAACATCGCCAATCAATGAATTTGATAATCTGGAATCGGTTCGATTATAGCCAAATTCACCATCTATATTCAAACGGTTGTTAAAGAAATTTTTATTGATAGAAAAATCAAATGCATCTTTACTGCCGTTTTGATTGATTGGCCGATAATTTACCCCAAGTTTTAAGTCTTTTAAAATATTACCAAATGATTTATTTAACATGTTATTTAAGCGTTGACTTAAAAGTTCACTGCCCGATGTTGCTGCTGCATTTTGAGCAGTGATTCCTCCACCGCTGTTTGTAAATAATTGAGGTTTAACAAAACTCTTAAACATTAAATAAGAAAACACTTGTCGGTTAAGTTCTGTTTCATCCGACATAATGTTATCCACCATAGATTTAATATTACTGTTTAGGTTTTTAAATTCCAGTTTAAACCGAATATCGGGCTTCATCATGGTGCCGTTAAGTACAATTTGACATTCGGTGGGTACGCGGCTGGTAATAGTTGAATCATTAATTAATGGGGCAATAGAACAGTAATCGGCATTGGTAGCTGTAGCTGTGATTATACCATTCATGGGATCGCCGTTCCATGTCATTTTACTACCGCGTACAAGCTGAAACGGTTTATCAATAACCTCTTCAATTTTGTAGTTATAGCCTCCATCATCAATAGTATATTCGCCATTCATTGTAAACTCACCTTCATGTGAATAGTTTAGCTTTAAGTCACCATGTCCATTAAATTTTATAAAATCTCTTTTTGATTGATCAATGTAAAAACGGTTGGCAAGTTCTTTATTGACTTTAAAATTCATCAAAAATGAAAACGTTTCACTTGGTTTAAACTTTGGTAAAGCGAGGGTATTGCTTTTAAACGTTACAAAACTTAAATCCGAACCCGAAGTGTAGGCATCGCTGTTAAATACAAATTGTGATAAGGGATCGTTTTCGATACTGGCCATAAGATCCATACGATTTAAGCTGCCCGCTATTTTAAAATTACCCGTTCCAAAAACCGTACCGTAGTATAATTCATTTTGTATTCTACTTGTGTTTAATACCATTGCGTTTTTAAAGTCGGCGTTTAAATTAATTTTATCAAATGTAAAATCCGTGTGGGTGGTTATTGCATGTAATGCACCACAGGGTTTAGTAGTTGTAACTGTATCACTAAACATTAGGTTTTCCAGTTTTATGGCATTGGAACTTAGAATAATTTTACCGCTGATGGGAACATACATTACATTAGTAAAATCTATTGAAACCCGGTTTTTTTTAGACGCTGAAATATCAAATGCCCCCCACATTTCAAGCTTGTTCCACGGGCCTTGTATACCGCCTATACCATTTATATCGGTATGATAAATACGTAAAATTTCAGTAAAGTACGGGTTAAGCCAAGTGGTAGGAAGTTCATTTACAGAGTAGGTTAACGATATAGGTAATGTTTGGGACGTGGGCTTGTAAATGGCATTAAATTGTAGCAACGATGGATTGTTGTTTTTAAAACACCATCCCTGACCTTGAAAAGCATCCAATTGATCATTATATCCGAAGTGGCATTTTAAATCACCAAATGAAGTAGCATTTAGTTGTAATTCTTTACATATTAAACTTGCATCGAATTGTGGTGTATTATAGCGTTTATAAATATTAAAACGGCTGTTTAATACACCTGAAAATTGAAGGTAGTATGGTTTTAAATAGGGGTTTAAATTTTGTAATTGAAAATTATTTAAACTCACCAATAGCGAATCACCGGGCAGGTTACCATATATGCCGTTAGCCGATAAAATTTGATTATTATGTTCTAAATTAAAATTATTAAGTCCAAATGTAAACTGGTTGTACCACCCATTACTTGATTGTTTTAAATTCCAAATTTGATTAAATGCTACAAATTTTAAAGCTTCAATATTAAAATTAACCTGATCATCATGAAAATACACTAAACTCTCTATTACGCCAGCGCATATGGAATCAGCATAATCCTGATTAAAACGCGTTTTAATAGAGCCCTTATCTGCATGTTTTTGCGATTCAATATTTAATTCCGTTAAGGTTTGATTAAAAGGCAGCTTTATGGCTTCAGCAGAAATGCGCGCATTAAAATTCGACATTAATTGAAGGTTTAATGCACTGCACGCCAGTGTATTATATTCAATGTTGGATGCCTTAAATTGTATATAATTATCCTGTTTTCCTTCTTCGATTTTAATTTTAAGTTTTGAGCCGGCACTTAAAACTAATGGATTAAGGGGCTCAATAATTTGAGTTAAAAAATCTATAGAATGAAATGTTATGCCACAATTAAAAAATCGCGTATTTAATTTTTTAAAGACTGTTGTATCGGGAATATAAACGGATTGTAAAAACCTTGTACAAAATTCAGAAATGTTATTTCCTTTCCATGTTATATCCCCATGTAACATACCCGTCTTTAAATCTACTTGCATAAAATTTGCGTTGGATTTTATGTCTAAAAATTGTTCAAAGCGCTTAGTTGATTTTGAAGGCAGAACATGGAGTTCATTCATTTTAATTTGCAACTCAAAACCATGGACGTTTTTATAAGTACCATCAATTATTACTTGTCCCGCAACATCCGAATTATTTATATACGGTAAATAGGCATGCAGGTTTAAAGAGTTAAAATCGAGTTTAGCATTTAGCTTAGAGCTTTTCGTATTATAGTTTAAAGAAAATTCAGAATTTACATGGGAGTCTACCACAGCGCCCTCTACTTGTATGGAATTTGAATGTATACTTAAGGCATTTAGTTGTAAGGATTGCACTTGTAATGTTTGTATTTTCAATGCATTTAGGGTGCCATTTAAATCTAAAATAAAATTTTTACTATCCCCTTTTAAATTTAATATATCAACATGCGACGGACTTAGGTGAATGCTTTTTTTTGCATTTTCATAATTTGTAATATCAAGTGTTCCTTTTTGAAACTGAAATTGTTGTGAGGCATCAATATGTATACTTTGTTTGCTCTTAAGTTCTACGTAATTTGTTTTTAGTATGCCGTCCCATTTGAGTTGAGAGCGATTATAACTTACATCTCCCGTAAATTGATATAGATTACCTATCCATTCATCCAAAACGGTGTATAGTGAATCTGAAATGTAATTTTTAATAAGATTCAGCTCGGCTTTTGCCTTCGTTGAATTTAATTCTGCTTTTTTAACTGCATAGGCAGAGTCAAGTAAAATTTCAAAACCTCCTTTTATAAAATTTGAGGGATTAATGATGGCCTGTAAGTTTGTGCTTATAATTTTAGATGCATTACACTTTATATTACCTTCTATTTGTACGCGGGTATGTTTGGGTTTTTTTCTTGTATTTAGTACGCTGTCTAATTCAAATAAATCAATGTATGAGCCCGATTTTAATGCCACAAACGACGCGTTTAAAAGATTATCGAATGTTATATGTGCTGTATCTGTTTGTATTTCAGAATAGGCTGTTTTTATATTTGCATGTTTACAAAATAACCCTTTTGAATAAAATGTAAATGCACCGTTTACATTATGAATATCTATGAAATTGCTGCCGTTTAGAGCGAGTTTATAGAGTTGTAACCGAACATTGTTTTTGTACTCAAAATGGCCTTCACAATTAAGTTGCTTTGTTTTATAAATAAGTTTTGTGGTATGCAGGTTTGGATGTAATTGCTTAATAACATCAATATTTTGCATATTTAAATTAAACGCCTTACAATCTATTAACCAGGGGGTAGATTGGTTTTTAGATGAATTTAGATAAAGGTCGAAATTATAGCTACCGTCTGCATAGGCAAGGGCGTGTAATTGCTTTGCTTTACAATTAAATGTGCGCAGTTTCAGGGTTTTAGCTTTAACATTCCAGTTTTGAATTTGACACGTTATATCGGCTTGAATAATAGTATCATTATTTTTACCGCAGAACACAAGATTTTTAATATTAATGGATTTATTAAGTGTAACATGTACCTTATCAAAACTTATTTTATAACCATAATTTGCATTTGCAACTTCGGTTATGCGTCTTAAAACATAAGTTTGAAATGTACTGTTAAACAAAAGTGTTATGGCCGCTGTAATTACAAAAATAAAAATACCCAATACAACCCGAAGCAAAGGTTTAAGCCAACTCTTTGATTTTTTTAACTGAGACGTATTCAAGTTGCATAAAGTTACTACTTTTACACTTGTAATGCTCAGGTTTTGAATACATTAACAAGCTATCATCTGGCCATTGAAAGCACGTGTGATGATACTTCTGCGGCTATTTTACAAGGCCCAAAAGTAATCGCTTTAAAAACGCATCATCAAGTAATTCATGCCACGCATGGAGGCGTGGTTCCTGAAATGGCCAGCCGTGATCATCAGCGCAATTTGATTCCGGTTATTGAATCGGTTTTTAAAGCGGCGCACGTAAACTTAAGAGACATACAATATTGTTCTGTTGCTTCAGGTCCCGGACTTTTAGGTAGTTTATTAGTGGGAGTATCTTTTGCTAAATCATTAGCCATGTCATTACAAAAACCTATTATAGAAGTTAATCATTTACAAGCCCATGTTTTAAGTCCATGGATTCAAGATATGGAACAGGCTAAAAGTCCTGTGTTTCCCTATGTTTGTTTGTTAATTAGTGGTGGTAATACACAATTGCTATTGGTAAATTCACCAGTAGAATTTGAGGTATTAGGTAAAACTCTGGATGATGCATTAGGAGAAACCTTTGATAAAGCTGCAAAAATATTAGGTTTGCCATACCCGGGAGGTCCTGAAATTGATCGTTTGGCACAATCTGGAAATCCGCATGCATTCAGTTTTGCTAAGCCTAAAATAAAACCCTTTCATTACAGTTACAGTGGTGTTAAAAGTGATTTTTTAAGATTTATCAGTGAGTCCATTAAACAAGATTCTGATTTTATTTTAAAGCATTTGCAGGATATTTGCGCATCCTATCAAAACCATTTGATTGATATAACCTTAGCTCCGGTATATGAAGCCTTGCATAAGCATAAGGTTAAGGCATGTGTTATTGCTGGCGGCGTTTCTGCAAATAGCGGATTTCGAAATGCAGCACAAGCCATTACGCAACGTTTTTCAATACCAGTAATAATACCAAAACCCGCCTACTGTACCGATAATGCAGCCATGATTGGACTTGCTGCGTATCTTCAAGCCCCCTATAAACACAATTTTAATTTTCATTTTACAGCTAAACCGCGTTTTCCAATATCCAATTAAATCATGAATACACAACCATGCATTGAATGCGTACCAAATTTTAGTGAAGGTCAAAATCCAGAAATAATTAAACGTATTACCGATGCCATTGAATCGGTTTCGGGAATACAGCTTTTAAATGTTGATCCGGGTAAAGCTACAAACCGCACCGTGGTTACGTTTGTTGGGCATCCGGAAAAGGTAATTGAAGCGGCTTTCAGAGCCATTAAAACAGCCGGACAGTTAATTGACATGCAGCAGCATAAGGGGGAGCATCCGCGTATGGGGGCAACCGATGTTTGTCCGTTAATTCCCATATCGGGTATCTCCATGCTCGAAACTGTGCAATATGCTAATCGCTTGGCTCAACGCGTAGGCGAAGAACTTAATATACCTGTATATTTATACGAAGAAGCTCAGGCTAATCCCCTTCGTAAAAACCTTGCACATATACGTTCTGGCGAATATGAGGGTTTTTTCAAAAAAATTAAAGATCCGGCTTGGAAACCTGATTTTGGTCCAACCGAAATGGATTTAACACGTGGCGCTACAGTTATTGGGGCTCGTAATTTTTTAATTGCGTACAATGTTAATTTAAATACTACGTCAACACGTCGTGCCAATGCCGTTGCATTTGATGTTCGAGAGGCCGGTCGTGTTTTAAGAGAGGGCAATCGTCCAAACGGTAAAGTGCTTTTAAATGCAGATGGAACACCCCAAGTATTGCCCGGTTCACTAAAACATGTAAAAGCTATAGGTTGGTTTATTGACGAATATCAAATTGCTCAAATCTCCATGAATTTGACAAACATACTAGAAACACCCCTTCATGTTGTATTTGATGAGGTATGTGAAAAGGCACGTATTCGTGGATTACGGGTTACCGGTTCAGAGCTTGTAGGATTGGTACCCCTACAAACCATGTTAGAGGCCGGACGCTATTTTTTAAAAAAACAACAACGCTCAATAGGAGTTTCAGAAGCTGAATTAATAAAAATTGCAGTTAAAACATTAGGCTTAGATGAATTAGCACCATTTAATCCTTCTGAGCGTATCATTGAATATAACATTGCACAAAAATCTGTGCCGCGGCTTACAGCACTGTCATTAAATGCATTTTCAGAGTTAACAGCAAGCGAGTCGCCAGCACCCGGAGGCGGTTCAGTTGCAGCCTACATAGGAGCCTTGGGAGCATCTCTGGCAGCAATGGTTGCTAATTTAAGTGCACATAAAAAAGGATGGGATGAACGTTGGGAATTTTTTTCAGATTGGGCAGTACAAGCACACTCCCTGCAACAACAATTATGCACACTCGTGGATGCCGATACACAAGCCTTTAATAGTATTATAACAGCAATGCAATTGCCTAAAGCATCCAGTGAAGAACAACAGCTGCGAAAAGCAGCCATTGAGCAAGCTACCCTTGAGGCTATCCGCGTACCATATCAAGTAATGCAATTGTCGTTTGCAGCCTTTGAATCTATCGCTGCTATGGCACGCGAAGGAAATCCCAACTCAGCCAGTGATGCTGGCGTTGCCGCACTTGCTGCACGGGCGGCAATTCGAGGTGCGTGGCTTAATGTAAAAATAAATGCGCAAGGTTATGCGCAGCATCCGGAGGTTATGCAGATGTTAGTAGCCGCAGCCACAATAGAACAAAAATCACAAGATATTGAAACTGAAATTTTACAATGTGTGGAATCGCACATCAAGCTATGATTTGCCACGCCGGTATCTTTTAGGCATCGGCATTATATTATTAAGTGTATACACACTAACGCATTTCTGGGTATTAAATCATTTTAACTTTATTTACTCCGATTCGGATCAGCCTTATATGTGGGCGGCATGGTTAGATTATTCGGATTTTAAATTTTATGAACCACGTTTTTACGGCCAAAACTATAATACACATTTTGAAGCATTAGTGGCACAATTAGTTCGTCCGTTCACCAAAAATCCCATTCAAGCTATAGCGCTTGCAACACATTTTATTTCATGGTCTTTTACTGTAATTTCTGCATGTATTTTATGGTACAACGATTTTAAATTACAAACTATAATGTGGTTGGGATTTTGGGTGTGTATGCCGGCAGAGTATGATTTGCTTTGTGCCTTGCCGCGTGGTTTTGTAAGCGGTTTTCCGTTTTTATTACCGGCCCTGCCACTACTTATAAAGTCACCAAATGATTGGCGACGACGCATAGCAATTTTAATTTTTACGTTTGGATTATGTGTGCATCCCGGTATAATAATTGTTGTATTACCTATTATGGTTTTTGTGTATGTAAAACACAACATTTTATTAAAAATTTTAAAAATAGATTTTTTATTTTTTATAGCATTTTTGTTTGTTGGAATACTTGTGTTGGATGCGTTTTACTTTCTCCATCCTAACTATATTCAAAACGATTTAAAATCTAATTTTTTATTATTTAATTTTTTAATAAACATTCAGCGATTAGATGTGCTTTGGTCTTATGTGAGTCCCATATTTACTTCTCAGGCACTCTGGCTTTTGCTTACCATTTTTACAATTTGGCTTTTTTCAAAAACACATGCTCGCTTTTATGCACTGGCCAGTGTAATGGGAATACTATTATTTTCCTTATGTTCAGAAAAATCTTTGGAGGGATCAAATTGGTTGTTTATGCCATTTAGCCGCTTGTACATTTACCTACCTGTATTTACTGCCTTGGGATTAATTTTGATTACTAAACCTAAAGTGATTGTAGTGTTACTATTTTTTGTAGTTGCATTAAGCAACAATTGGTATAAAATTACCTATGCTTACCACCAAGCCATTCAAAAAGCACTCAATCCACAAACGTGGGTAGGAGTACGTGTATTTTCAAATACCCAACTTAAATCAACTTTTAATTTTTATGCAAGGGCTTTAAAATCTAATCATTGTAAAACACTTTGTGTAGCGTCTACACATTGGCTTAAAAATCCTATAAGTTATGGATTACGCGCGTATTGCAATATGCCAAATTGGTATACTACCGATGGTGCTACCGAAAAACGTTATTGGATTCGGCAACAATCACAATACTACAGGCCAAAACAGTTTTTGTACCAGTCGTCTAATTTTAGTTTTAAAAATTTTAAAACACCGGTGCAATTTAAATTAAAAGCGTTAGATGATTTTGGCTTGGTTTATGTATATAATAATACATTTACTTTAAAGCAATTTCAGGATTGGGCTGCGCAATATGAATTATAATATTATTCCGGTTAGATGCCACTATCCGTTAAACAGTTTAAAGCGCTTAATGGGTTGGCCCTTTCTTAATTTATAAGCATGAAAACTCGATGGAACATCGTGGTGCCACGATTTAATAATCATGTAAATCAAAAGCCGATCGGTATGTACAAAAATACCTGCAAATAATGCCACTTTAAAATGAATACCCTGTATTTCCAGTAGTATAAGTGTAAATTCAAAAATTAAATACAAGCCCCAAAATTTTGACAATAACGCATGCGGTGAGGGGAACTTTTTAAAACGTAAAAGACTCACTGCGTACATCATGCATTCAATACCAATTATTGTAAAGATTAAAAATTGATTATTGAAAAGTAAATGGGGTTTATTTTTGAAGATGTAACTTATAATTGAAGCATAAAAAATTAAATCAAAAAGGGTATCTAAAACTCTTAACTTTTCATTTGACACATTGAGTTTTCGGGCAATTATACCATCAAAGATGTCAGAAATAACACCAAAATAAATTAAACCTAAAATCAGCGCATCGGTATTTTTAATTGGAAAAAACGTCAAAACGATTATAACAAATACAATACTTAATCTGCTATATAACAGCAGCTCAGGAATTTTATATTTAAAGGCTGTATTGACCATTCATGTTGCAGGAGCTAAGTTATTATCAAATTAAAATATGGTCTCAATTTAATCGGGATTAGAATATTTGGCTTTATAGATGTAATACAGAAGGGGAATAAAAACAAGTCCTAAAATACATGGTAAAAACCAAATTCTTAAATTAGTTTGTGATGCAATATTGTAAATGATAAATTCAAATAGTATTACCAATATAAATTTTAAATAGCGTAAAAATCGCGTAGCTAAGGCATACTGATAGTTTGCATTTTTTTCTGTAATATCTACGGGATAATTAAAAACATGTGGAAAGCGATTTAAAATACTTATGCCCACATATAAAAACGTTGAAACAATGGGTAAGGCTAATACGTGCATTTTATTTCCGTAACCATCTGGTTTTCCTAAAATATTATAATGTATAGGCAGTATTGAGGCAAATCCGTATAGATGCACACCGTAACAATCCAAACGGAAATAACAGCGCCTAATCCAAGCCAATCCAAAACAGTATCTATTTGTGATTTTTGAAGTATTAATTTTGGTTTTTTAAAACTGTTCACCTGGTAAATTATATTTTTTAATCTGCAAATGGCTGCAAGCTGTTTTTAAAATTTGCATATTCTTTTTTATATAAATCCAACGCTTTAGCGTTTTTATACATAATTCCAAAAATACAGGTTGTGTGAAATATTTTATGTGTCTTTTGTACGTAGCTTCTCTGATAGTTCCATTTGGTGATGTTATAGTCCACCAAGTAATTTCTGTATCGCCAGAAATTTGAGTTTTAGTATTACTTAGTTTTTCCTGCCCTTGAAGTTTAATATCATTTGCTTCACCTTCCCATTGAGGTGAAAATACATAAAATTCAACTTGTTTATTGGGGGATGTAAAAACAGCACTATCAAAACCATCAGCGGTTAAAGACTTCATAGATCCTGTAGCTATAAAATTTGAAGGGTATTGAATTTGAAACCATGCGCCTTTAAACGTTGCTGTTTGAGCTGATGTTACAAGTGAATACCATACAAACAAAGTATATAAAAATGTTTTCATATAAAATGCTTAAATTCCTTTAAAAAAATAACATCGTATTTTTTGTTAAACGAGTAATAAAGGTATGTTAATGTCATGCCTAACTTTTTCTACCGTTGTGCCAAACATCCAGTCTTTAAAGGTTCGGTGTCCGTGTGTTCCCATAATGAGCAAATCGCATTTATTATTACTGCATAATTTGGGTATAACTTGTGCCGGGCTGCCAAAACCTAATTCAATCATTACTGTATAGCCGGCATTACAAAGTTGATCTTGGTATGATTGTAATACTGCATAATCGTTTTCACGTTCTGCATCAAACGTATCCTCGCCATAAATCAGCGCACCAGCACTTTCAAGTACGTGAAATAAAATTAAGGTACCCTGTGCATCAACCAATGCCGTAGCTTGCTTAAGGGCATTAGAATCTGCACTGCTAAAATCTAAACAAATACCAATGCGTTGTGGTTTTTGTGACGATTGTAAAATTAGTTTACCAGGATTGTGAATACTGTTGTGGCTTATATTTTTACGTGATTTAAGTAGCGGTAAAACCACTATAAATGCAAGTAATAGCAGGCATATTAATAGAATGGGAATCAGGGTTAAACCCCACCACATACCTTGATTATTTTTATAAATTAGTTGTTGAATTTCTGAAAAAACCAATTTTAAGTTTAATCCAATTATTATAATTGCCCCACACCAGGATAGTATTTTTTGCCATAGGGGAATTGCAAATTCTCCCATGGTATTTCGGTCACTAACTATATAGATGAGGGGTATAATGGCAAATCCTAATTGCAAACTCAGAATCACTTGACTAAAAACTAAAAGTTTTCCCAAAGCCGCTTCGCCCATTAAAAGTATAACAAGCGTAGCAGGAACTATAGCAATTAATCGTGTAATAAGGCGTCGTGCCCATGGGCTTAAACGTAAATTTAAATATCCTTCCATAACAACTTGTCCGGCTAATGTACCTGTTATGGTAGAACTCTGTCCAGCAGCAATTAATGATAAGGCAAATAAAATTGGCGCAAGGGTGCTTCCTAAAAGGGGCGCCAGCAGGCGGTGCGCATCTTCTATTTGAGTTATTTCAAAAAAGCCGTTTTTAAAAAAGGCACTGGCTGAAACTATCAATATTGCAGCATTTACAAAAAATGCAAGGTTAAGTGCAATCGTACTGTCAATCAAATTAAAACGAAGGGCCCGTTTTATTTCCAATCGATTGCGGGGAATAGAACGTGTTTGTACAAGCGAGGAGTGCAAGTATAAATTATGTGGCATTACCGTAGCGCCGATTATTCCAATGGCTAAATACAAGGCCTCCGTTGAGCTTAAACCGGGAATAAAACCTTGGGCAATTTCAGAAAGAGCAGGTTTAGCCAAGAATAATTGAATAAAAAAGGAAATGCCAATTAGCGCTACTAAACTTATTATAAAGGCTTCAAGTTTGCGAATTCCTTTACGAATGAGCAATAATAAAATAAAACTGTCAAGCACTGTTATTAATACACCTGTTAACAGACTTACAGATGGAAATAACAGGTGAAGACCTATTGCCATGCCAATTACCTCGGCCATATCACAGGCGGCAATAGCCAATTCGGCTAATATATATAATGCAACATTTATAATTTTAGGATAATACGCCTTTGATGCCTGAGCCAAATCTTTTCTGCAAACAATTCCCAATCGAATGCAATGGCTTTGCATTAACAATGCCATCAGATTACTCATCAATAAGACCCAAAGCAATTCATAGCCCAGCGCACTGCCTCCCGCAATATCTGTAGCCCAATTGCCGGGATCCATATATCCCACCGAAATCATATAGGCCGGACCTATAAATGCTAAAGCAGCACGCCAACCTTTGGCGGAATTTGTTTTAACGCTTGCATTTACTTGTTCTAATGAGGCCGGCATCAGTACGGAAAATTAAATATTAGATGTTGATCGGACTGCATCGAAAAGGTTCGTTCAATGGTATTAATACTACTAGCTTGAATGCGATTTCGCCAAAATATGCGGTAAGTTCCGGGTTGTAATGTGAAACGTAATTGGTTTTTTGCATGAAATGGTACAATGCTTATCCATTGCTGATGTTCAGAGTTCCACACTTGTATACAACCATCACCGGCACGTAAACTTTTAATTTCTACAGTGCCGGGCTTGGCAATATTTAAAATTTTTAAACTATCCGGTTTAACAGCATAATTTTTATAATGCATAGTTGGTAAGGTTAAAATATCAATGGCATAGGTGCCGGCAATATATTTTACGTTAGTATTTAATGGATGGCAATGAAAAATACTATCTGCATTTTCCGATCGTATAAGGGTATATACAAATTGAGGATCATTGCCGTAACGCTCAGTCTGCCGAATTTCAATACTGCCTTGTTGTGCAGGTATTGGAATAATACTGTGTAATCCAAACTTTAGACGCTGTGTTGTTGAAACTTGTTCGGGTATCGTATGTAATTTTATTTTAAAAAATGGGGGAGCTTGGGTGTAAATGGTATCCGGAACTTCAATGGCATTTAGGCTGTGTACCCACTGCGCGTGTGCAATACGCAAAGCTGTATCGGCAATACTAAAGGCTACACGCTCTTCAAGCGGTTGACCTTTACTATTTAATAAATTGATTTGATAGGTGCCGGGTTTTTCAGAATTTGAGGCAATTATATTTAACACAGACGTAAACGTTTGCGGACTTTTGATATCAAAATAAGAACCCACACAATTAAACAGGTTTTGTTGTGTTACCGTTAGCCCAATGCCAATAATACAGGGTTTAAATGCAATTTGACGGGCATGTAATTGTTCGGCACTGGCACACATGTTTCCTGAACATTCTTCAATGCCATCAGTTATAATAAGAATGTGATTTTGTGCTAAACCTTTTGGAAAATCTTGTATGGCCTGTTGTAAACTATATGCAATGGGGGTAATTCCTTTTGGACGAATGGTTGAAATGTAAGTTCGTATGGCTTTTGCATTATGAGATTTAAAAGGAATAACTAATTTACTGTCTGTACATTTACCGGGTGGATAGGCATATGCTGCCCCGTATACACGCAAACCCAGTTCAATTTTTGAATTTTTTTCTAATGAGTCTAAAAGTCGATAGCATAATTTTTGCGCAATTGAAAATTTAACTTCACCATTATAGCTTTGTGCCATACTTCGGCTGGCGTCTAAAATTAGCAATACTCTGTGGTTTTGAGCAGTATACCTGCTAATACATAAAAAAATAATTGCAACGAAAGCTTTCAACGCAGTAAAGTTAATGTTCCAAAGTGTGTAAATGCTTTATTTTTAGCATTTTTAAAAGTAATCCTGTAAGTATATTGTCCAGATGCCCAATTGCCGCCATCCCAGCCTTCATTCAGGTTTTTGGTTTCAAATATTACTATGCCAGAGCGGTCAAACACCTGAACCTGGTATTGGTTAAGGGGTATAAAATATGGAACGGGTCGCCAAATACGATTAAAGCCGTTTGGATTAAACGCGTTAGGAATAAAAAAATAACTTTCAGGCTGAATGTAAGAGCGGTTAGAAAACACAGCGGTGCTTGAGTTAAGATTTTCAATAGTACTTAATACCCTATAGGAAATTTCACCCGTAATAGTGCTTAACGAATCGGGATTATCTAAAGCCTGTTGTGTGGTTTCAAATCTAAGCGTATCCCAAATTTGAGAATTGGGATTTAATCTAAATAATATGGATTTTACCGTGCTTAATGTATCATCGGTTAAACGGTTCCATTGCAACAAAGCAGTAAGTGGAAATTGATTTTCTATGCGTGTGTTTAGCCAATTGCTTTTTAGTATACACGGTGTACTTAAGTTTTGAAAACAAGAATCTAACAGGCGCAATTTAAACCAGAGCGGTTCATGGTGTTCAATTTTAACCATACGAAGCGATTGCATCGTGCCAAGTGTTGCGGAACGCAGTTCAAGCCTTTCCCATTTTTGATGATCCCGACTATAAGATAATTCAACAAACTGAACACGGGGATGCGTTGCGTGGGTATAGCTAATATTAAAATATCCATCATCTTGATCGTCGATTGTAACAAATGCAAGTGGTACCTGCGGAAAACTCATTGCCTTGTATAGATATGCATTTGAGCTTGAACTTTTTTGTGTAAGTCGAGAAAATGCTCTTACTAAAAACTGCTTTGAAACAGTTGCATCAAAGTCTGAAATAATAATTTGCTGCAGTGTTGTTTGTATTACAGAAACCCATGCTTGGCCCGGTTCTCTGGCATAAACCCTATATACTATCTGATCCGCAGCGTTTAAGGGTGTGTAAGGGGTCCAGTTAAGTTGTAATTCTGAGTTACAGGCATGCAATTGGCCTTGTAAAAAAATGGTTTTAGTTGCATAATTAATTGTACTGTTTCGGCCACAGCTGTCTACAGCACCAACAAATAATGCCACCGACTGGCTATCGGCTTTTTGATTTATCCATTCATAACGCAGATTATAGCGACCTGTAAGGGTTTGTAATGGAATATTAATGCCGGCAGTATTACGGTATTGAATTTGATAGGCCTTAACATCTTGGTCTGCAGGTAATTTCCAGGTTAACAGGGTATGTCCATTTGGTAATACTGTTATAGAATCAATTTCGGGTTGTTCGGGGTCTTTGGTGTCGTTGGCTTGCACTTTAATGCGGTTTGAAAGCGAAAGGCATCCCAAACTGTCTTTAAGCCATACCCTGTATCCAATAGAATCTCGACATATGCTTAAGGTATCAAAATAATAATTAAAGGGTGTTTTTGCCAAAACGGAATATGTGCCCAATGGAAAGGCCCGCTCTATGGTATATGTGGAAAATGCAGTTGGTATTGTTTTTGGGCTAAGCGGATTATAACTTATTTTAAGTGCCGGTTGCGCCACAGCATAGGCAGCAGAAACAAAAAGAGTCTGCAAGGTATCAGAAGTTAAAATACCAGGATTGAGCGATGAACCGTGCAGGGTTTTTAAAACGTAATAATAGGGGCGAATTTGTGCATCACATCCGCTATCGGTATAACTTATGGCCGTGCTAAGCGTTTGTGTATAAACAATGCTGTAAGGTCCATTTTTTTGGGTACTGCGGTGTAATTCATAACGTATAAATCCTAAACCATTGTAGGCATTGCACTGAATACGGCAAAAACCGTTTTCCTGAACAAAAAGACAACGAATGGTGGCTGGCTGCTGCGCACGAAACACAGACATGTGTAAAAATAAAAGGATTTGAATACCGTATTTCAACACCACTAAAAATAAACAATTTGAAGCTATATCTGATTTAGTCCCTAAATGGGCTTATAAACTTTGCAATAGGGTTAAAAAAGCAATAAAATACTATATTTAAAATTACGGTACCTTTACATGGCATGCGAATAGGATTAGGCATTTTATGTTGTTTGGTTTTTTTTTCGGTTTCTGCGCAATCAGGTGGGCGTAAAAATGAGCGTTCCATGCAGGGAAAATCAAGTTTTGGAGGGCGCGTTAAAAGTAAAGGGCATGCAGATGAATTTGCAAATGGAAATCGGAGTAAAGGCTATTTTTGGAGGCATTTGTTTGGAATTCAAACACCGGCTTGGGAAAACAGAGTCAGTGGCAACAATGCTGTAAATTTAAATACAACAGAACCCTATTTAGTTTTAAACGTCCGCAGGGGCATCATGACAATGATGAACTATTAAATGAAAATCGAAAAAAACGATTTCGTTGGATTGAGCAACATAGGGGAAATTCAAATTTTTCTCAAAAAAAATATAATTAAATGGCCATAAACGTATTACTATTAGGATCGGGCGGCAGAGAACATGCGCTGGCATGGAAATTAGCCCAAAGCAAACATCTTGATCAATTATTTATAGCACCTGGAAATCCAGGAACTGCGGCGTGCGGAACAAATGTAAATTTAAATGTAAATGATTTTGAAAGCATTCGGGATTTTGTGTGGACCCAAAATATACAAATGGTGGTTGTGGGTCCAGAAGAGCCCTTGGTAAATGGAATTTGGGATTTTTTTAAGGCGGATCCGGTATTAGCATCTATTCCGGTAATTGGTCCTTCTCAGGCAGGCGCTCAGCTTGAGGGAAGTAAAGCGTTTAGCAAGGCGTTTATGTCGAGACATAATATTCCAACCGCCCGCTATGCCGAATTTGGAGCCCATGAGCTGGAGGCTGCTAAAGCTTGGATTGCGCAAATGCCTCCTCCCTATGTGTTAAAAGCCGATGGATTAGCTGCCGGCAAAGGCGTTATTATTACCTCGGATCAAGATGAAGCCTTTAAAAATTTAAATGCTATGCTCAATGGATCGGCATTTGGAAAAGCGGGCCAACGTCTGGTAATAGAATCATTTTTAAAAGGTATTGAAGTTTCTATGTTTGTACTTACCGACGGCAGCTCTTATATAATTTTGCCTGAAGCCAAAGATTACAAGCGCATTGGTAATGGTGATACAGGATTAAACACCGGCGGAATGGGAGCTGTAAGTCCAGTGCCATTTGTAGACGATACGTTTACGCAAAAGGTAAAAACACAAATAATTGAGCCCGTGTTAAAAGGTTTAAAATCTGAGTCTATTGCGTATCAGGGTTTTTTATTTATTGGATTAATGAATTGTAACGGAGATCCTTATGTTATTGAGTTTAACTGCAGAATGGGCGATCCGGAAACGGAGGTTGTAATTCCCAGAATTGAATCCGATTTGCTGGATGTTTTTATTGCATTAAGCAAAACGGCATTACACACCGTAGCATTAAAAGTTACTCCCCGAAGTGCTATAAGTTTAGTAATGGTGAGTGGTGGATATCCCGAATCGTATCTTACCGGTAAAGCCATTACAATAGATTACACAGCTACTGATATGTTATTATTTCATGCTGGCACAACAATTCAAGACCAGCAATTGCTTACGCGTGGCGGAAGGGTTTTTGCTTTAACAGCATTTGGGGATACGTTAACAGAGGCCCAAAAAAAAGTTTACAGTCACAGCGTGGGTGTACAATATGAGGGTAAATACCAGCGTTCCGACATCGGTGATGATTTGTTGCAATATGCGTAACCTTAGTCATATTTTATATCGAGATTTTCGTCAGGAATGGCGGCAGTCAGCAATATGGTTGTCTGTAGTTTTGTTTATGGTTGGCTCAGTTTATATTACCTCTCTGTGTTTTAATGCTAAAATGGATAAGCCCAGCTGGAATGCAGTGTTTTGGATAATGTTGTTATTTACGTCGCTTAGTTTGTCGGTTCGAAGTTTAAATGCCAGCAGTCAAGGCTATGCTTTGTATCAGTTTTTACTTTTTAACCCTATAGATTTTATAATTGCCCGATGGTTATTTCAGGTTATTTTAGCATTGGTACTTAATGTATTAACGGTATTAGTGTATGGATGGTTTATGGGATTTTCAGTACAACGTCCGGCACTTTTTTTAAGCATAACGGTTTTAAATACGCTGGCTGCTGCTTCGGTTCTGGTTTTTACGAATGCCCTTACTTCGTATGTTTCTGCGGGGTTTTCGCTTTTAAGTATTTTAAGCATCCCGTTACTTATACCCGTGTACAGCATTTCCGTAAAACTGGGAAAACAAGCAATGGATGGTATTGAAAATGCAGCATTTAGATGGGATTTAATGGGGATTTTAAGTGCTGTGTTTTTAATCAGTTTTGGACTTCTCATCCTATTATTTCCGTATCTTTGGCGCAGCAGATAAGTTTATTAAAAACTAAACTTAAAAACACGTGAATTATAATTTACATGCAACGTTCTTGGTATAAAGTAACAGTAGTAGTATTATTGTTATACAGTTGTATTGCGGGGTTATGGATGCCGGTACCGCGGTTGCCAATATTAAATGAAACAATACGAAATGTTTATTTTCATGTACCCGTGTGGTTTGGTTTAATTGTAATGTGTGCATATTCTGCATACGGGGCCCTACGGTATTTAAAAAACGCCTCAGCCAAATGGGACCAGGTATCTCATACCGCTGCACAAACAGCCATGTTTTTAAGTGTTCCAGGCATATTAACAGGATCCATATGGGCAAAATTTACGTGGGGTACCTGGTGGACGTTTCAAGATCCAAAATTAAACGGTGTTGCATTGAGTATTTTAATTTATGGGGCTTATTTTATATTGCGTTCTGCGGCACACGAACCGCACAAAAAAGCGCAGCTTTCGGCGGTATATAATATTTTTGCATTTGTTATGCTTATTTTATTTCTGCTTGTTCTGCCGCGGTTAACAGCTTCATTGCATCCAGGTAATGGGGGTAATCCGGCATTTAGTAAATACGATTTGGATAATGGCATGCGCCTTATTTTTTATCCTGCCGTATTAGCATGGATTGGCTTAAGTTTTTGGCTTTTTGAACTTCAATACCGGTATCAACGTTTAAAAGAGTTATACAATCATGAAAACCATTAAAACATTTATTTTTTTAAGTACATTGTTTTGTTCTGGCCTTAGCGCACAGGTTATAAATACAGACGTTGAAATGGCTGATCGCTTGCGTGCTGATGGAAAATGGGGTGTTGTTGTAGCCGTTATAGCATTGCTGCTTTTTTCACTTTGTATATGGTTAATACGATTAGATCGTAAACTAACAAAACTTGAAAATAAACGCAATGACTAAATCAAAAGCATTTGCATTACTTGCAATTTTAGTAGGAATTTCGGCAATAGGTTTTCAGCTTTGGAAAAGTATTGAAGCCCCTTCGAGTGGATCATTGGGCTATGCCAATTTTACTCAGGCTGCACTTCAGCCCGGAAAAGAATTTCATGTTGTAGGTACTTGTGATAGAAAACGTCCTATGCTTTATAATCCTAAAGTTAACCCGGATATATTCTCTTTTTTTCTTACAGATCAAAATGGAACCCAACGCCAAGTTAATTTGCATAAAAGCAAGCCGCAGGATTTTGATAAAAGCGAACAAATAGTTTTAATAGGAACCATACAGGATTCTGTTTTTGAAGCCAGTGATATTTTATTAAAATGCCCAAGCAAGTATAATGAAACTACTTCACGTTAAACCATGATACCATACCGGGGAGAGCATATTTGGGCCGGACAGTGGGGGCATATGTTAGTAATTTTGAGTTTTGTTTCGGCTTTTTGTTTAGCCCTACTTTGTGTTGCTAAAACAAAATTTAATTTAAAACACTGGATTACAACAGGTGTTATCATTCATGCTATTTCGGTTGCTGCCGTTGCCGGTTTGCTCATTTTTATGTTGTTGCAACATTTTTATGAGTATCAATATGTATGGCAGCACAGCAATTCAGAAATGGACATGCGTTATATTTTTTCATGTTTGTGGGAGGGGCAGGAAGGAAGTTTTTTATTGTGGCTTTTTTGGAATTCCTTGTTATGTATAGGTGTTTGGTATCAGTTACGTAACAGCACCCTGTTAAAGCCGGTTTTAAGTATTTTGTTTTTAATTCAGGCATTTATTGCCAGTATGTTGCTGGGCGTTTATGTTTTGGATTATAAAATTGGTAGTAGTCCGTTTTTATTATTGCGAGAACATTCGGATTTTATGCATTTACCTTTTGTAAAATCGCCTGAGTATTTAAATCGTTTAGATGGCAGAGGCCTTAATCCATTATTAATGAATGCATGGATGACTATTCATCCGCCCACCTTGTTTTTGGGATTTGCATTAACCGGTATTCCATTTGCTTTTGCCCTTTCAGGATTATGGCAGTCTTCAAAACCCTCAATGTGGGCGCCTGCAGCATACCCTTGGGCTATTGCCGCTATGGCCGTATTAGGAATCGGAATCTTAATGGGAGGTGCCTGGGCATATGAAGCATTAAGTTTTGGAGGATTTTGGGCCTGGGATCCAGTAGAAAATTCATCACTTGTACCCTGGCTTTTAATGGTTGCCGGAACACACGCTATATTGTTAAACCTCCGAAAAAAGGGGTCAAACGCAAGCACCTACATTTCTACCATTCTTCCTTTTTTAACGGTTTTATATTCTACTTTTTTAACCCGCAGCGGTATATTGGGTAATGCCTCTGTACATGCTTTTACAGACTTGGGTATGACGGGACAATTATTAATTTACCTCATTACATTTGTGTATTTAGCTGTTGCTCCAGTAATATCCAATTCTATAGCACGTGCCGCATATTTGGTTTTAAGTCCATTAGTATTAATTATGGCTGCTGTATATCAGCATATTCCCTGGGGATTTTATATATGGATAAGTTATACGCTTATACATTTATTCATTTTGGTTTATTCATGGTTTATAGCATCTGAAAACCATTTATTTCATTCACAACGTTCCAGTTTTATGCGTATGGGAATACTTTGGATACTGTTAACCAGTGCTATGATCCTGTTTTTTACATCTGTTCCGGTAATTAATACATTGTTTTCAAAACATTATGCGCCGCCTTCAATTGATACATATAACCAGTGGATGACACCAATGGTTATTTTAATTTTATTTTTAATGACTTGGGCGCATCAATTAACATATTCCAAAAACTACGCTCTTCAAGTTTTATATAAAATACGATGGTGGTCTTTGCTGGCATTGGCAATTGCTATTTGTATTTGTGTACCGTTTTATATTTTAAATCCACCCAAGGGCTATTATAGCATATGGTATTGGCAACTGGGCTTGTGTGTTTTGGTATTGATTTGTATTTGGGGTTTGTTTTTACATCTTCGTAACATACTTCGCATAAAAGCATCGGTTTGGATTGAAACGGGTGGAGCATTAGCACATATCGGATTTATTTTAGTAATACTTGGTGCAGTAATGTCAACTTCAAAAAAAACAAATTTAACATCGCGTCCACAGGCAGAAATTCCCGGCATAAAAACCAATGCCGGAAGTATTATGTTAACCCGTGGTGATACGGTTCAATTGGGTCCCTATTGGGTTACCTATGCACAAAAAAAACGTGTTGGAATGGATGTGTTTTTTACAATACAGTATTTTCATAAAACGGCCTCTCAGCAATTTATCCCGGCGTTTACATTGCAGCCTAAAGTACAGGACAATCCCCGCATGGGTAAGGCCGCCGATCCGGATACTAAACATTTTTTAAGCCATGATGTATATACGCATGTTGCATATGCCGATTTAACCGATCAAACACAAGCGCAGGGTTATTCACAACCAGTAAACATGCTTGGCCACATTGGAGATACAATTTCATTGCGACAATACTTATTAATTTTAGACTCCATACGTACCCAGATTGGTAATGCGGATTCTTCCATGCGTGTAACATTGGTACTTCGTGGCATAGATGTTAAAGGCTCAGAATTTATGGCCTATCCAACGTTGGAAATTAAAAACCGCATGCTTATACCAAAACCTTACGAAATTAAAGACAAAGGTTTAAAATTGGTTTTTTGGAATATAAAACCCGAAGCGCAGTCCTTTGAAATAACTGTACAAGAAAATGCTGCATTGCAAAATGACTTTATTGTTATGGAAGCCTATGCGTTTCCGTTTATAAATATTCTTTGGATTGGTGTAATGGTGATGGCACTGGGTACTTTTATGACCTTGTTTAAATATATTTTTAAATCTTCCAGCTGATACCGGTGGTCCAAACGCAGTACAATATAGTTATTGCCGGCAGCGGTAAATTGGCCAAAGCCTGGTTTGCATTTTTTCGCCATCATAACGCTGTAGCGCATATTGAAGTTTTATCAAGAAGTTTCAAATTAAATGGTTTCCCTAAAGATGCGCACTTAAAATATTCACTTCAACATATAAATTCTAAAAGTAATCTTTTTATAATTGCGGTATCCGACCGAGCTGTTTCAAAACTTGCAAAAACCATATATGCCCGTTTTCCAAAAGCCTTGGTATGTCATTGTTCTGGTACCGTATTGTTAAGTGACCTGCCACAGCCTTTGTCGCATAAAATGGTTGTATATCCTATGTATTCATTTAACGGACAGTCTCAAACCGATTGGTCTCAAGTACCATTGTTTATTGAGGGCTTAACTACAAAAAATAAAAAAACCATCGTACAAGATTTATTTGCCAACCTGCACATTTATACATGTAATTCTAACGAACGTATACGTTTACATTGTGCTGCCGTTATTACACATAATTTTTCAAATGCCCTATTGGTTTGGGCAAATTCAATTTTGCCACCTAAATATCAAAAACACAAAGTGTGGTACCCCCTGTTGCATCAATGGTTTACCGATTTAAATTCCCATTTGCCAAAAACCTTACAAACAGGTCCTGCTTTGCGAAACGATAAAACTACCATTCAAAAACATATACAATTATTTTCCACTCAAAATTCTAAAGTATTGTATCGTAAATTAACCCAGTTAATACAAACTCAGCATGAATTATAAACAACGGTTTACAAGGGTTAATACATTTATTTTTGATATTGACGGTGTGCTTACAAATGGCCAGGTTATTCTGGGGGCAGATAATCAACACACACGAAGTTTAAATGTTAAAGATGCTTATGCCTTGCATGTAGCGCATCAAACGGGTTTTAAGCTTTTTGTAATTAGCGGGGGCAATTCGGAGCCTGTTAGAGTATATCTAGAATCTATTGGAATCGTTGTTAATATGTCGGTTCATGATAAATGGGGCTGTTATAAAATGCTTGAACATACCCATGCATTAGATTTAAATCAGGTGATGTACATGGGAGATGATGGTCCTGACCTACCGCTTTTAAGACAGGTTGGATGTGCCGTTTGTCCAAATGATGCTGCGCTGGATGTTAAACAAGTGGTGCATTATATATCACCTTTTACAGGCGGAAACGGTTGTGTTCGCGATGTTATCGAGCAAGTTTGTAAATCGCAAAACCGATGGAATACTATACCCTGGTGATGTACAACATTTGGAAATATTTAAAAGCTTGGTCAATTCTACTACGCGTTGAAAATTTAATAATGATTGCAGTAGCCATGTGGATCATGAATTCCTACGTTGTAAATACAAAATTACAGGCTATTGGTATTTTGGTTTACGGCCAAAATACAGCATTTTGGATACTGGTAGTAAGTGTCGTTTTAATTGCTGCAGGTGGATATGCTATTAACGATTATTTTGATATCCGAACCGATGAAATTAATCGCCCGCACCGCGTAATTCTAAATAAAGTTGTAAAACGAAGGTCGGCCATTGTGGCGCATTTCTGTTTAAGTTTTTGCGGACTTCTATTGGCAGTGTTCTTAGCATTTAAAGTTCAATATCTCAGAATGCTGATATATCACGGTTTGGCAATTATGTTATTATGGACGTACAGCACGCATTTTAAAAAAAACTGGTTAATTGGTAATATTATCATTGCACTTTTGTCTGCAGCAGTTTTAACCGTTCCGCTGGTATATGCTTTTGGCTTGTATAAAATTAAATTAGATCATTTTTCTGTATCACAATATTGGATTGTATCAAAACCTATTATACTGTACGCGTTATTTGCATTTTTGATAAGTTTTTCTAGAGAACTGGTTAAAGATCTTGAAGATATAAAGGGTGATAAAATAGATGGTGCCAATACATTTCCGATATATGCAGGTGTTATGCCTTCAAAAATGCTTTTTACATTTAGTAATGTATTAAGTGCTGTGTTTTTAAGTTTTATACTTTATAATACCATTACCTACACTACAGTAAAACCTATCGGACCATTTTTATATATTTTATTCTTATTGTTTTGTCCAATATTTGTAACTGCAGTATTAATATGGCCCTCCAGTTCGTCTCGGCATTTTAAATATTTGAGTTGGGCATTAAAAAGTATAATGTTTTTGGGACTTTTGTTTGCAGTTTTATTTATTTCATGAGTGTTAAAAATATTTTTCCCTTTAAAGTTGTTTTAGGCTCAGCTTCGCCCAGGCGTATTGAATTGATGCGTGGTCTGGGTGTTGATATTACTGTAAAACCTTCACATGCCGATGAAACCTATCCTCAAAATCTCACGGCCGAACAAATTCCCTGTTTTTTAGCCGAACAAAAGATGCATGCAATAGCTCCTTCCTGCAATGCAAACGACGTAATTTAACAGCCGATACTATTGTATATTTTAAAGGCAAGGTTTTTAATAAACCTAAAAACGAACAAGAGGCCTTAACGATGCTCTCAGCCTTATCTGAAAATACCCATACCGTTTTTACTGCAGTAGCATTAAAATATCAAGGGTACTCTAACACCTTCTACGATTCAGCAGATGTACACTTTACCAAACTTAGTTTACAAGAATTACAGTTTTATATTTCAAATTATAAACCCTTTGATAAAGCGGGATCCTATGGTGTACAAGACTGGCTGGGATATATTGGTATAGAATCCGTAAAAGGTAGTTTTTATACTGTAATGGGTTTGCCCGTGCACAAGGTGTACCAGGAGTTAAAACGCATCAACTCATTTTGGGCTTAAAAAAATAAGGCTTTAAATATGCAGGTTCAAGATTACCATAATCGGCAGGCCATTGATTGTGAATGTACATTTCATGAGCGATTTCAATCATATCAGAAGCATGTGGATGTAAAATATCCTCCTGTAATTTAATGGCTGATTTAATATTTTGAATAAAAGGTAACGTTTTAGAACTGCCGCTGCCGCATACACACAAAGTTAAACCCGTAAGAGAATTAAAAAAATCCGTTTGTGCTAAGTCAATAGCCCTGGGTTCGATTAAAGTTTTTAAATTGTTATTGTAAACAGCTACATAAATTTCCATACGTCCGGCATCTTGACAAATTACATAGGTATTACAAAATGATTTTGCGCGGGCTGCAAATGCCATCAATTTTAATGAGTCTATCGGAATGAGCGGAATTTTTAAACCATAACACAGGCCTTTTGCGGTACTTAATCCAATGCGAAGTCCCGTGTACGAGCCCGGGCCAATACTAACAGCAATTGCATGCAATTGATTTATTGCTTTGTGGTTTTTTTTTAAAAGTTCTTGAATGCCAGTATGTATCCATTCGGCGTGTGCATGCGGCGTAGCATTTTGAATAACATCAATACAAACTCCAGATTCAGATAACCCAAGGGAGCAAACCGGACCAGAGGATTCAATATGAAGCAGCAGTACACTCAAGGCTTTTCGGAGGGATTTAAAAAAGCGTCTTTTTCAACAATTTCAATTTCACTCTGGGGTTTTAGTGTTTCGTTTAATGCATCAAAAGGTCCGGCAATAATAGTTTCTCCAGCTTTTAATCCGGCTGTAAGTTCAATAAATTGAGCATCTTGTATTCCGGTTTTAACGGGCTTTAATACCGGTTTATTATTTAAAATTATAAATACACCAAGATTGCTTTCAGTTGATTTTTGGATTTGTTTTTTAATAGTGTCAGCGTTCCAATTACGTGAAATTACAGCCTGAATAGGAACAGAAAGGCATTTACTTTTAAAACGTGTCATAATAGAAACGCTGGCACTCATACCAGGCCTAAACGGCGATTGTTCTTGGGCAACACTCAAATGCCGGTACGATTCCTGAATTAAGCGTACTTTCACAACAAAATTTGTTACTTGTTCGAGTGAACTTGTATTTTGTGAGGAGTTAGCAATTTCGGTTACAATACCGCGAATTCGTTCATTAGGATATGCTTCAACATCCACAATAGCAGAATCTTTGAGATGAATTTTTACAATATCAATTTCATTAATTTCAACACTAACTTCCATTTCATTTAAATTAGCAAGCCGCATCAATTCTGTTCCAGACATTCCCGAAACACCTACCACGCGTTCGCCCTGTTCTACACTAAGTTTTGAAATGGTAGCATCGGCTGGGGCATATATAAATGTTTTTTCTAAATTATTACGGGCTTCTTTTAATGCAGCTTCATTTCCTTCAATACCATAGGTTGCAGATAGTACATTGGATTCAATACTTTTTACATTGGCCTCTGCGCTTTTATACTGGGTTAATGCAGCTTCAAAGTCTTGCTGTGCAATTAATTTGTTTTCAAACAGTGATTTTTGTCTTTCGTAAATTAAGCGTGCATTTTCAAACGAAGCTTTTGCCTGATCAAGCAATGCCAATGTGCTTTTTAATCCGGCTTGTGTAGATTTAACTGAGGCTTGAGCACGCTGAAGCAAACTTTCATAATTATCTGGTTTTATTCGGCAAAGCAGGTCGCCTTTTTTTACGTGTTGGCCTTCCTTAACGTACATTTCGGTAATTTCACCGCTTACGTCACTACTTATTTTAATTTCAGTTTCAGGTTGAATTTTTCCGGAAGCATTTACCGTTTCTAAAACTGACCGGTAGGCCACAACATCCGTATACACCTTTATAGTAGCTCTGCCGCTGCAGGTTTTAAACAATATGGCAATAATAAGTAATACTACACCAATGATGATGTACAGTTTAAAGCGTTTCATGTAATATTACAAAAGTACTATGTTAATTTGAATAGCACGTATTTTTACATTGTAATATTAAAATTGTGAATTTATTAGAATTTGAATCGAGTCTGTATCTTAAACAGCATGCGCAGCAACCGGTACACTGGCACCCCTATAATGCAAAAGCTTGGCAGCGTGCTAAAGATGAAAATAAACCTGTAATTGTAAGCATAGGGTACAGCTCTTGTCACTGGTGTCATGTCATGGCTCATGAGTGTTTTGACGATTTTGAAGTAGCAGAGGTAATGAATCGCCATTTTGTTAGTATTAAAATAGATCGTGAAGAATTTCCAGATGCAGATCATTTTTATATGCGTGCCCTTCATGCCATGGGCGGCTCAGGTGGTTGGCCTTTAAACTGCATTACGCTTAGTGACGGCAGACCGCTTTATGCTGCAACGTATATTCCAAAGACCCGATGGATAGACCTGTTACAGCAAATTATTCGTATAACCAGTGAACAGCCGCAAACCGCATTACAATACGCAGATCAAATAGAGCAGGCGATGCAACCGGTAAGTACATTTCAAAGTCACCATGCTAGTATTACCCCCATTAATTTTAAACAGGTCCTTAAATCCCTCGAACCACAATTGGATTTTGAAAATGGATTACTAAAGGGGGCACCAAAGTTTATTATGCCCGAATTTTGGAATTTTCTTTTATCGTATTGTAATATGCCGGCCATGCTTCAAATTCAAAAAGCAGTTTCGCTAACACTGTTTAATTGTGCCTTAAAAGGGTTATACGATCCCATAAATGGTGGCTTTTACCGTTACGCTACCGATGAAAAATTAAAAATACCACATTTTGAAAAAATGCTGTACGATCAAGCGCAGTTAATAAGCTTATACTGGGATGCGTATGCACTTTTTAAAGAGCCGTTTTACAGGTATGTGGCAGTTCAGGTAATTGAATTTATAGAATCGCAAATGGGTCTTCCTGAATTTGGATTTTCAGCTGCACTCGACGCAGATAGTCCAGAGGGCGAGGGGGCCTTTTATGTGTGGCGCATGAACGATTTAAACACTCATTTTTCGGATAAGCAACAAAATAGTTTTAAGCTGTTTTTTGATACTACTGAAAACTCGTATTGGCATGAGGCGGATGCGCATATATTTTTATTTAAAGATGTACGCGCGCGTCCTCCCTTAGTGGATGCTCATGGAATCCCAAGTAAGAATTGGTTGGATGTGCAGGGGTTATTAAAATCGCTTCAACAGCATCGTACTTTACCTCAATGTGACACTAAACAAATTTTAGCATGGAATGCCTTGGTATTAAAAGCCTATGTAAAAAGTTATGAAACAAGTGGTTCAGCGCACTATTTGCTAAAAGCCCACAGCCTTTATAACTACATTACATCTAATTTTAAAAAAAGTAATACATCGTGGTTTCATCAAAACATTAACCAAACACCCTCTGGAATAGCAAATTTTGAAGATTTATCATACCTTATATCTGCATTTCTTGATCTGTCCAATTGCATTTCAGAACCCATCCTTTTACAGGATTGTAAAAACCTTACCGAACAAATTGAATTTGAATTTAAAAACCCTGTTTCACCATTGTATTTTTTTGGACCCGAAGCCATCCTACACCGTTTAGAACTGTTGAAACTCAGGACGGCGTACAACCTTCGGCGAATGCCGTTATGGCCGAAAATTTTTTACGAATGGGACTTATTTTACAAAATCAATCCTATGTCCAAAAGGCACAACACATGGTTTCTTATATGCATTCGCAAATACAATCTGCATTACCTTTTTATGCATACTGGGCTAAAGTAGCGCGTTATTTTTATGAACCCATGGTTTTTTTAAAAATCGTTGGTAAGTCTGTGGATGAAATTTGGAATCAATTATCAGGCAGGTATCGAAATAATTGTGTTCTTTGGGTTTTTACCGATGATACTTGTTCACAGATTAGTGCAACTACATGTTCACTTACGGCATGTGATGCGCCCGATGTTAACTTTAATGCTACTCTTAAACGTCTTGAACGTTTACAAACTTTTGGCTCAAAATCAAACTAAGTTCTGTCAACAACTTAATTTTGAAACCGAACACCCGCCCTTTTTTACTTTTAATTCTTGTTTTATAGCTTCTCATCACATTCAAAAACTGGAGGTAACCGTTTCAAAAAAGCCCGATTTTAAAACCGTTAAATCAGCAGTAGAATTGTGGGTGTATGATTTTAACAATCTGGGGCAATGCATGCAGCTAAAGCGTTATCACCGGCCCGTTAAATCCTCAAAACACACCAAGGCCTATGCCGATTCAACCATTTATGTATGGACGTATGCGGGCACCTTTTGTATAGCCCAAAGGGTTTTAGAAAATACCATATGGAAAAGTGTTTACCGTGTATTAAATAAAACCGATTCTGCTTTTGTACAATATTATACGGAAGAGATACAAAACCCATTTATAAAGTCCTCAGAGTTTCCTTATATTTTAAAATCCATAGCAAAAGATAGTATCGGTATTCAAAAACTTTCAGCACATGTAACACTGCAAACCTATTTTAACATGCAGCACAAGCCGTATAAAGAAATAATTTCACGATTTTATTCTGATGGTTCGCTAGAATCTAAATCCGAACATTATTTTGCTGCTCCCTGGATGCAACAAATGGGGCAATGGCATAAAAATGCCGGTCTCCTCAAGCGTTATGAATTTACATTTCAAAACAATATGCAGGTTAAAACAGAACGTCGCTTTACCTACGATTCGCGGGGTGTATTATATGCCGATTCAGTGTTTACAGACACTCGTTTTGTACAGCAAAGTGCCTATCTTATAAATTCCGACGGATGTTTTAAAAGTATTGTACTACAATCCATAGATGAAGGGCATGTAACTATTTTTGACTTTAAGTATACGCAAACTAAACCCTAATGTTAGGCATGTTACACAAAGTTGCTTATATAAAATTGGTATTATGTTTTAAACGGTAAACATTAAAACGCAAAAAGAACAATTTAATACTATATCAGTTTTAATTATTGTGCTTACTATCTTAACGTACACGCATGTTCTTGCTTTAGTTTTTCAATAACACGTTGCATAACAGTATCAATTTCAAAATCCGTTAATGTTTTATCAGCGCGCTGTAGCTTCAATCTTATACCAATGGCATGTTCTGTGCCCATTTCAGATTTTTTAAAACGATCAAAAAGCTTTACATCCTGTATATAACCTTCTGTATTACATGTTAAAATAAGGCTTTGAATGGCCTCAAAACTTACAGATTCATCAATTTGTATGGACATATCACGCTCAACAAATGGAAACTTAATAAAATCCGAAAATACGGTTTGTAGGCGGTGTTTTAAATCTAATAAAACATGAGCATCGAGTTCGGCATAATAAATGGTTCCGTGTAAATCAAAGTGTTTTAAATATTCAGAATTTACTATTCCCCAATAGCCAATGGGGGTATTTTCAAATATAATTTCAAAGGCGTTTAGTAATCCGTTATAGTTTTTGCTATGCTGCTGTAGTGTTTTTATACCCACATAATTTAAAATTTGTAAAAGCAATGCCTTAATATAGCCAGATTGCGTTTTGTATGTTAATCCGTAAGGATTAGCTTCTAACATGTCTCCGGCGCACACTATTGCTAATGATTTGCGTTCGGTATGGTGTTCTGCTATTTTATAAACAGAGCCCCATTCAAAAAAGCGCAAGGGGCTGTTTTTATGATTTTGATTTAAGCTCAATGTTTTTAAAGCACCATAAAGTAATTGGGTTCTCAGCGCTGCAAGTTCCTGACTTAACGGATTTTTTAAAAGCACCTGTGGATGTTGTAATTTAAGTTGAGGTTCAAAAGAAAGGTTCATCATTTCATGCCATCCTGAACCTTGTAATATCGTACTTATTTCATTTTCAAACCGCATCATACCACCGTCCATGGTGCCTGCAACACGGTACCGGATTTGTCCAGACGCTAAAATTTTATCGTAGCCATACAGCCTCATAATTTCTTCCACAACATCTGCTTCTCTGGTAATTTCTGATTTTGAGGCAGGAATTTGCAATAACATACCGTCACTGCCTTCACTATCTATAATAAATCCTAAAGTTTCAAAAATACGTCGTATATCAGCTTTTGGTATTTCCATACCAATCAAATCAAAACAACGTTTGTATGAAAATGCCAAGGGATGCGTTTCAGGCTTTGTTGTGAGCTGTAAACTTTGTATGTTTTGAGCAATTTGAGCTCCGGTAATTTCACAAATTAAATGCACACATTCAGATAATACCTGCATTAAACCATGAGGATTAACACCCCGTTCAAATCGGTAAGAGGCATCCGTATGTATGGCATGTCGCTTAGAGGTGCGACGCACCATTGCCGCATTAAATATAGCACACTCTATAATTACAGTACTGGTATGTTCTGATACGCCGGAGGTTTTACCGCCCATTATTCCGGCAAATGCCAGGGGTTTTTCCGCATCGGCAATAATTAAATCATCTGTATGGAGCACATAGCTTTTTCCGTCAAGAGCCAGCATTTGTTCGCCATTGCGTGCATGGCGCACCTCCAGTAATGACCCTTTCAGCGCATTAAAATCATAAGCATGTAAGGGTTGGCCCCATTCATGCATTAAAAAATTAGTAATGTCAACAACGGCATTAATAGATTTAACCCCAATACTGTTTAATCGTTGCTGAAGCCATTCAGGACTTTGCGTTTGGCTAATACCGTTTAAAATAACCCAATGAAATGCGTCGCACGCATCAGCGCTGGATACTTGTGCTTTAACTTTTAATGTTTCACTTGCGTGATACGTTTTAACGGGTGCAGGAGTTCGTAGGGTATAAGGTTGTTGCAGGCGCACGGCTAAAGCTGCAACTAAATCACGAGCTACACCAAAATGTGAAAGTGCATCACCACGGTTTGGTGTTATTCCTATTTCAAAACAAGTATCGGCATTATCAGAAATTATATCAGCTACTAAACTACCTGCTTGCAGGTCTTTTGAATTTAAAATTACAATGCCATCATGGGACAGTCCAATTCCAATTTCATCTTCAGCGCAAAGCATACCTTCGCTAATTTCGCCTCTAATTTTAGATTTTTTAATGGTTATGGGCCCACCGTTTTTAGGATGTAACGTACACCCTACAGGGGCAAAAATTACAAACTGTCCTTCCGCTACATTTGGTGCTCCGCAAACTACAGATTTTAATTGCCCGCTTCCATCATCAATTTGGGTGCAAGTTAATCGATCTGCTTGAGGATGCTTTGTACATGATTTTACCTGCGCTACCAGTAATCCTTTAAGCTGGTCTTTACTAACACCTTTGTTTCAACAGATTCCACTTCAAGTCCTATTTCTGTGAGTATTGCAGCGGTTTCTGCAGGTTCAGGTATAGTATGAATAAAGGTTTTTAACCAATTATATGAAATTTTCATATGCCTTGTAAAGATAACTATTTATATGCGCGGCAACGCAATAAACCCCTGCTGTGGCTTTAATCAGGTTTTAATGAGCCTGTGTACAACCCATGCGCCCTCGCGTGTTTTAATTTTTAAAAAATAAATTCCGGCAGCATTATTCACGCGTAAAATGTGCGATTGATTTTGGTTTAAATCGGTATGCCATAGTAAATTACCTGTATAAGAAAATAATTCTAGCTCCACAGCCTGATAAGTTACTATATTAAAGCTGCCTGAACTGGGATTTGGAAATATGCGAATTAGGTTATTAGTGTTAAATTCATTAATTGAGCTTACGTCACAGCTTTTATCCACATAGATATTCAAAAGGGTATCAGCTAAACAATTCGAGGGGCCAATCCCACTAATCGTATAAGTTTGAGTTTGATAAATAATAAGCGGTATTTGAATTCCGCTGTAATTTCCGGGTTGAATAGTAATGGCATTTGATCCAAAATCAGTAATCATTACAGTGCCGCCGTTACAGGCTATGGTATCAGAAATACTTAAGTTAAAATTCCAAGGCGCAGCTACTTGAATTAATTTGTAGGTTGATTTAATACAGGTGCCGTCACTGGCTACTACCGTATAATTGGTATTAAAGGTAGGGCTAAAAACTGCAGGGTTAGCAGTGATGCCGCCCGGATAAAAGGTATAATTTAATGCGCCGGTAGCCGTTAAACTTACACTTGTGCCCGGGCATATAGAATTTAAGTTTGCACTTACTAACGGTGTAAAACTGGGATTAACACTTAACGTTTGAATAGTGGTTTGCGAGCAATTTCCAATAGCGCCCATTAAAGTATACTGAGTATTAACACTGGGCGATACAATAATAAAACTACCGGTGTACGATCCCGGATACCAGGTATAATTTGTGGCTCCTGAAGCTAAAAGGGTACGCGTAGCGGGTGCGCAAAGTGCATTTTGAATACCACTGATTGCAAGTGTTGGCACAGGGCTAATTGCAATAGTTCGTGTTACGGGACAATTTGTACCAGATCCGTTTACCAAAAGCGTAATAGTATAAATTCCAGCGGTACTGCAATTAAAGCTGGGATTGGGCGAGGTAAGGGTTTGGCTTATAGGTGCAGAAATAGTCCAAAGCCATGCTGTTGGAGTTCCAATGGCAGATGCACTCAGTTGTGCATTTTGACCAAGACAATAGGAATTATTAGATTGAATTTGAGCCGAAATGGGAGGTGGGTTGGTAGCTTTCACACTTAAATAATAGCGTCCTAAACTTCCATAGTCAGAATAATTGTTTGATCCGGCACCATCAATGGTAAAATAATACGATCCGGCAGTTAAATTTAAACCGCATAGCGCATTTAATTTTGTAAGGGATGAATCTGCAGCAATTAAACTGTTAGTAATGGCATTATAAAGTTTTAGTTTTATATCCAAATTGGCGCCATTATACCCCGTAACGCTTGTATCTAAAGCCCAGGGCTTTGCATTAATTGAAACATAACGGGGACCGCAAATCGAAAACCGGTACACATCAATATCCGAGGGTGTTGTTATAAGTCCAGAATCTTGTGTGGTAAGCGTATTTAAATTGAGCCATTTGGCATTAGTGAGATTATCGCCAACATCATCGTTTTCAAAATTTAAAAATGCATTCCCGGTTATTCCAACACTGCCATTTGAATGATCTAATTGCGTAAGCGTGCACGAGGTGGCGCTTTTACCATTATGCCATATGGTTACATTTTTAGAATATCCAACACCCATTATGGGCGCCCAGGATGTAACGCCGGTGCCTTGTCCGGGGTGGTATTCATTGGTTTTGTTGCAATTTACATCGTAAGTACTTTGGTGTCTTAAACTGAGTGTATGGCCGGCTTCATGCGCAGCTGCTTCAGCCATGTTTTTAGAATTGTATCCCAATTGATTTTCAAAAACCCAGCAGGGTGTACCGGGCGTTCCGCCCCATGCAAAACTGCCAACATAAGCTACACCACCGGCTGAACCAAACCACGCACTGGTGGGTGTAAATACAATACGCATTCTGCGGTTTGGAAGCGCATTATTAAAGCGGGATGAATCGGTAGTAATATTAACATCAAATGGAACATAGTCCTCAGCGATACGTTTAAATATTAAAATTTTATTTGCATTTGAAACCGTAGAAGGCGCTGCATTTATAGTGTTTCCCGAGTTCCATGCCGTTCCGCTTACAACTTGACCATCAAAATCTAAGTAAAGTACCTTATCGGTAATTTGCGGCTTACTGTTTAAAATGGGAATTTGAGCAATGGTATTAATGGTTTTGCCTAATATAAAACACAAAAGAAAAAGATGCTTTAGGTTCATGTTATTCGGAGTAAAGTGCATCGGTTGCGGTTCTGGTAAAAATAATTTCAGTTTCATTCTTTGTACCCGTATAACTCCATGTTTCGTTTTGATTTGACTTTGGCGAAGCGGGCAACAAATGTAGAATTGTGCTATACACGCCATTAATTTGAATGTTTAAATAGTAATTCATAAAATCCGGAAGTTGGGCTTGTATAAACTCCATATCACCTTGACGGGTATGTTTTAAAATTAGGATTCGTTTAAAGGCATCTGCTTCGGTAGTATTTAATTCTGTTCCGGGTGTGCTATTAAAAATTTGTTTAAAGCGGCCGCACTTAATTTTAAAGTTTCAGGTGGCAAGCCATGGGATTGAGATTTTGAAAATAAGGCCGAACATAAAAATACAGTTAAAAAAAAGCCTTGGATACAATTTGAGATCATGTACATAAAAGTAATAATTAAAATTATGATTATAGCATAATGATTATTGGTACACGTAATTTAAAACACATTCATAACCTATAAAAACAGCAATACGATTTACC